>NZ_JBUDSQ010000014.1:0-57900 GCF_054921335.1 Desulfoplanes sp.
GGTCCCCGTGGAGCTGGGCCAGGTCCAGGCCGGCCGTTTCCATGATCCGGGCGATCTCATCGGGTTGCTGATTCACGAACACGCCGACCTTGCGCACCGGTGATCCGGAAAGGTCGGGCACGCTCTGGGGACTGGTGTTTCGCGGGCTTTTGGGATGAAAGATGAATCCCAGAAGGTCCACGCCCAGGTCGATGCAGGTTGCGATGTCCTGGTTTCGGGTCATGCCGCAAACCTTGACGAGGGGTTTGCGGGAAAACAGGGACGGTATGGTTTGATTGGATACGTGCATGGTCGCTATCTGGTTGTTAATCATGTTTGACGAATTCTCGCCGATTCCCGATATTCCGCCGACTCCCGTCATCCCGGCGCAGGCCGGGATCTTGAACAATTGGGTTATGTCTGAAGCGTCAAGCCGACGTCAAACTCATGGAGATCCCGGATCAAGTCCGGGATGACGTGTTTGCTGTCCGTATTCTGACTTCGGGCATCTGTCCTTTAGCCCCGCAAGGGGAGCCCCTACAATGGGTTTTGAGTGAATCGTTTGACCATCTCCCCCGGATCGTCCGACTCCATCAGGGCCGTTCCGATAAGCAATGCGTCGAACCCCGCCTTGAACAGGTTCTGCCCGGTTTCCGGTGTGGTGATGCCGCTGGCACTGATCCAGGTTTCTCCTTGTTGTTTCCTGTCGATGAGATCGTGGGACCGGTTGAGATCGATGCCCAGGGTGGCCAGATCGCGGTTGTTGATCTGGATGATTTTGGCCCTGAGGGCTTGTGCCCTTTGGAGATCCGTAGCGTCAAAGGCCTCCACCACCGGCTCCAGGTTGAATGCTTCGCATGCCCGCAACACCGCGTCCAGCTCCGTGTTTGTTGGGAAGAGCCGAACAATGACCAGAATGGCCGATGCCGGGGTGGACGCGGTCATGGCCACCTGCAGGGGGTTGGTGATAAAATCCTTGCGCAGCAGGGGCAGGCCGGTCTTTGCCATGGTGTGCAGGTAGGAGAGATCACCCTTGAAATAGGTTTCCTCCGTGAGTACGGAAATGGCCGATGCTCCTGCCTGTGCGTACATGGGGCCCACTTCCTCCGTGGGCATGGTGAGATTGATGTCCCCTTTGGAGGGGGAGGCCCGCTTGTACTCGGCAATGATGGCTCGTTGTTTCTGTGCCCGGATGGCCTCGGCAAATCCGGGCCTGGGGCCCGGATAGGGGGCGGGGAATCCATCCAGGTCCCCAAGCATTGCCAGTTCTTCCTGTTTGGCCTTGACGAATCGGCTAAGAGGCATGGGAAAGCACCTCACTGACCCCCTCCTTTACCTTGGTGCGGGCCTGTTGCATGGCCTCGGCCATGGTCACGCCCTCTTCCAGGATGTGGATGGCCATGCCCAGGTTCAGGGCGACCATGTCCTGCATGGCCTTGGGGCCGGTTCCGGCCAGGATGAGCTTCTGCTTCTCCAATGCGTCTTCCGGGCCCCTGCACTGCATGGCCTCGGGAACACACCGTTCAAAACCCAGGGGCTGGGGATCGAATTCCGAGGTCGTGGTCTTGCCGTCAGCAACCATGATCACATGGCAGACCCCGCACGGGGTCAGTTCGTCAAACCCGCCGGCACCGTGGACAACGGCTGCCTTGATGCCCCGTTTGGCCAGGACCGTTGCCATGAGCGGGGCGAATCCGGGCGCGGGAACACCCATGAGTTGGTGGGTCGGCAAAGCCGGATTGATGAGCGGGCCCACGAGGTTGAACAGGGTGCGTATGCCCAGGGCCTGACGGATAGGTGCCACGTGCTTGAAGGCAGGATGGAACTGGGGGGCGAAGAGGAAGACAAAATTACGTTTGGCGAGTTCGGCATGGGCGTCTTCCGGGGATCCTACAAAGGGAAAGCCCAGTGCCTTGACGATATCCGCGCTCCCGCATTTGCTGGAAACTCCCTTGTTCCCGTGCTTGACCACCTTATAGCCCATGTCGGCCAGAAACAGGGAGACTGCTGTGGAACAGTTGAAGCTGTTCTTGCCGTCCCCGCCCGTGCCGCAGGTGTCGATGCGTTTTTCTGTGAGATCCGGAATGATTCTGGCCTGCTCGAGCGCCATGTTCACGGCCTCGCCCAATTCTTCCGCGGTCTCTCCCTTCATGCTCAAGCCCAGGAGCAGAGCCCCGGCCTGGGCCGGTTCGAGTCCACCCGTGAGCAGTGAGCCAAAGACCTGTTTGCCCATGGCCGAGGTGAGATCGTTGCCGTTTTTCAAATGGTCGAGAATGGTATTTATGGTGGTCATTGTGGTCTCCTGTATGTGCATTGTGTGGATGGTAGGAATGGTTGCCCGGGGTGGATGTGTGGGCACGGCGCGCCGTGCCCCTACGGGACAGATGACAGATGGCAGATGACAGAAAACAGACAAAATGAATCATTGCCCTCGGACAGAGTGTCTACGGTCTGTACGGTCTCCCGTCTCCCGTCAGCTTTGCATAAGATCTGCTAACCTCACTGCGTTCGCTAAGCATTCACTTTTCCCGTCTCCCTTTTTTTCACGCCACATGCTTTTGTTCGTCTGCCTGCCGTTCACAGATTTTGATGAAATTGTTCAGCAGCTCCGGGCCGTCCGGGGTGAGCACGGATTCGGGATGGAATTGGACACCCATCCAGGGGCGGTCGGTATAGGCGAGGCCCTGGATGGTTCCGCCTTTGGTCCTTGCCGTGACCGTGAACGGAAGGTTCCTGCCGTCTTCAAACACGGCCAGGGAATGGTAGCGGCCGATGGTCATGTCCGTGGGCATGCCCTTGAATACGCCGGTATTGGTATGTTCGATGGTCGACGTCTTGCCGTGCATGATGCGCCCGGCCTTGCCCACACGGGCACCTGCAACATGCCCCAGGATCTGGTGGCCCAGGCATACGCCCAGTACGGGAATATGTGTGGGCAGTTTTTTGAGGAATTCCATGCACAGTCCGGAATTGATGGGATGGCTGGGACCGGGAGAAAGGATGACTCCCTGCAGGTCCGTGCTTGCGGCCAGATCCAGGAGTTCCGGCTCGTTGTTCCGCAGGACCCTGGGATTGCACCCTTTGGTCTGGAAGGTCTGCACCAGATTGAAGGTAAAGGAATCAAAATTATCCACGAGTAAAATCATCACCGCCTCCCTTTGTCTCTATGGCCGCAAAAAGGGCCCCTGCCTTGTTTTGACACTCTTCCCACTCCTTGACCGGGTCGGAATCGAACACGATCCCTGCTCCGGTCTGCCAGGTCAGGACCCCGTCCTTGACCCACATGGTTCTGATGGTCAGACCCATGTCCAGGTTGACGGGGCCGTCGCCCACGCCGATCCAGCCGATGGATCCGGCATAGGGACCGCGCTCCAGGGATTCCATGTCCGCGATGATCTGCATGGCCCTGATCTTGGGCGCTCCGCTCACTGTGCCTGCCGGGAAGGTGGCCGCCAGGACGTCGAAACCGTCTTTTTCCGGAAGGAGCTCGGCAGTGATGGTCGAGGTGAGGTGCATGACGTGGGAGAACCGTTCCACGTCCATGAACCGGGTCACGTTGACGCTGCCGGTGGTGGCGATACGTCCCAGATCGTTTCTACCCAGGTCCACGAGCATGACGTGTTCGGCCCGTTCCTTGGGGTCTTCGAGCATCTCCGTGGCCAGCTGATTGTCCTCTTCTTCATTCATGCCCCGGTGGCGGGTGCCTGCTATGGGGCGGAGCAAAAGATCATTGTCCGTACTTTTGATCAGAAGCTCCGGGGATGATCCGATCAGAGTGATCTCGGGAAAATGGATGTAAAAGGTGTATGGCGAAGGATTGATCTGTCTGAGTCGGCGGTACAGGGTGAAGGAAGATCCGGAAAACGCACATTGCCGTTTGGAGGAGAGCACGATCTGGATGGCCTCCCCTTCGGTGATCAGCTCCTTGGCCCGAGTCACCGAATTGATGAAGGTTGCCCGGTCCGGAGTGGCCGTTATTTCGCCGCATGCGGGTTCTTTCTCTTGTGGAGGTGCAGCAAGTGGCCCCGGGTCGAGGTCGTCGGTAATGGTCAGATAACAGCACCTGGAGTGAAGATGATCAAAAAGAAGAATTTTTCCGGGCAGGGCACAGCGTACCTCGCCTTGAGCCGGGGGCAATTCCTTGGCCAGTGCGGGCTCGAGGATGCCGCCCATGGTGTACCCGAAATACCCGCAGAGCGATCGGGTCATGGGGGGGAGTTCTCCGAGTTCCGCAGCAGGGACGATGTTCAGTTCCCGTGTCAACCTCTTGATGTTCTCAAGAAAGGGGGTGCCGTGAAACGCCTGCAAGGGGGCGAAGCGGTCATCCTGACTCGCTACATCGAGATTGCCGTCACTGCAGGTGAGGATGAGTTGAAAATCCCATCCGATCAGACTGTACCGTCCGAGTCTGCCGTCTACCTCGGTGCTTTCCAGGAGAATGCCCGGATTATTGCCTACCAGGCTGACATAAAGGGATACCGGGGTCTGGGTATCCGCCTGCATCCATTTGCCGTGTTGGATAAGATCGATCATTGGTTCTCCGGAAGAAAATTGAGAAATGTAAGAAATTTAAGAGAGTTAAGAGTTTATTGAGGGGGTGGCTGGGGTCGGGTCAAAAAAGAAGCCGCCGGATTTTTCTAGGAAAAATCCGGCGGCTTGCATGGTAGTGAACTCATAGTCGTCACAATGCGGCGGGATCTCCCCTGATACAAAGAGCAAGCCACCACCATATCCAAAAGGTGCGTACAGACAGAACCATTTCTTCAACCTGGTTTGCGGCCAGGGAAGCAAGGGGATGCACAGGTGCAAGGGACAGGAAAGTGAGGATGCTGGTCATATGGTTGGTGTCTGTTTGTTGATTCGTGGATGTTGAAGGATACAAAAAAGGGCCGCTGGATTGTCTCCTGCGGCCCTTTTGGGTGTGTGGTTGCTATTACGGCGATCAGGTCGTCGTGCTCACAGGAGATCCATATAATAAACCATACCACCACCAGATATTGGAAGCTGTAAGCTTGGAAAGAGGGCGGATGGATGGGGTCATTGGGTGAACTCCTGAAAAAATAAATATGTCGTGAAACTATCCCCTAGGTAATCCAGTGGATCCTGTCAAGCATATGGGTAACTATTCGGGTAGCTATTCAAAAAAATCAGAATTATGAATTTATCCTTGAAAATCAGACTGTTCGACTAGCTACTTTTCGACATGAATAGTTACGCCTATGGAAGGATTTCTCAGCCAACCGTTTTCAGCGGCTCACAGGCCAGACATGGAATTCAGGCCCTGGCTTCCACCCCACGCCCACGGCACCCTTGTGCAGGTAGAGTACATGGGCCCAGTCGGGCTCGAAAAAACTCGAAGTCGAGGACCAATAGGCCTGCCGGGGACGGGTAAAGGGATGATTCTCGGGCAAGGCCGGGCTGCAGGTCGAGGCGTCCACCAGGGATTCCAGTTCGTTGATGGTTGGCAGTCGCCAGGATCGATCCGCCATGGTGAGATCTGCCACCGCTTCGAGCGCCTCTTCCCAGGTCATGGCGTGTTCGAATACATTGGCATCACCCAGCCAGGTCAACCCGGTCAGATCGTCGTGAACGACAGCTTGCCGGACTGAAAACCGCGGCACCGGCCACGGTTCACCCCGGGACAATCCTCCATCCTGGCCCGAATCCATACATTCAATCGTGTTGCCGGCATCGTCATAGCAAGATGTTTGTCCTGTTCTGGGGAGATGAACGGATGTTCCGCGCACCGGCCAAACCAGGGCGAATTGATCCTTTTTGCCGAAGAACATGCGCCCCCCCTCGAGATGTACATACCAGGCATGGGCCATGGATATGGCCGCGGTGGTCGAGGTCCAGTACCAGCCCAGAAAGACATCTTCAAAGGGGTGGGAAGCGGGGAGTGCGGGTTTTCTGGACCCATAGCTGATCAGGCTGCGCAGCTCTCTTCGGTTGGGAAGACGCCAGTCGTGGTGGCCACCGTACCCCTCTTGGTTCATCTCCCCGACACGGGCGAGTGCGCCCGTCCAGGTCAGGGGGAACTCACCGAAATTCGCTGTTTTCGTCCACACAAGACGGGTGAGCCGATCACGCACAAGGCCCGATTCTTCCACACGGAAACGGCCTTCGAAGTTGTGTCCGGCCCATATTTCTCCATCCTGTCCCGAACCAAGGCACTGTAGGGGATTGCCATTGGCATCGTAACAAAGATCCTGTCCGGTCCAAAGAATATTGCGCATAGGGTATGAGTGGCTTATCCGTGACGATGGGTCAAGCGAACACGAATCAGGTATGATCCGTTGACGAGCACAAAAAAGGCCGGGTTTCCTGCGTGCAGGAAATCCGGCCTTTGTGAGCTGGTGCCTGCAGTCTATTGGGTGGTCGATCCGGTGAAGGTCACGGCGATGATTTCGTATTCAATCCTGCCCCGAGGGGCCTCCACCAGGATTTCATCGTCCTCCTCCTTGCCCAGGAGGGCCTGGCCCACAGGGGAGAGTACAGAGATGATACCCTTGTTGACGTCGGATTCGTCAGGACCCATGAGGGTGTACGTTTTCTCTTCGTCGGTATCCATGTCTTTGAGGGTGACCGTGGCCCCGAAGGTGATCACATCTCCGCCGAGCTTATCCATGTCAATGACATTGTAAAACGGAATGCGCGACTCAATGTAGTTGATCTTGGCCTCGAGCATTCCTTGGCGTTCCTTGGCTGCGTCATACCCCGCATTTTCTCGCAGGTCGCCTTCTTCGCGAGCCTCCTTGATAGCCTGAACAACAAGGGGACGTTCCTTTTTGAGCTCTTCGAGCTCCTGGTGAACCTTTTCCAGTCCTTGAACAGAAATGGGGATGCTCTCCATGTTTTTTTCCTCGGTTTTCTGAACCTTACTGAATTTATGAAAATAGAGAGCCGCTCCTTGGCCGGTAGAGCCAGGGAGCGGCAGATTCTTGAAAATGCTGCGGTAATGTTCGGCTAGCTATAGGTGATTGGTTTGCATTGGTCAAGCGATGAATGAGCGATTTGTTTTCATGGCCGGCTCACCCCGATCCGGTCGGTCTGAAATTTTCTTGCCGACCTTGTACCATTGAATATTGCTCAATAAAAGCAAGACGTTTCAGTAAGAAGCCGGGCAATCGCATGATAGGCGATGCCTGACCCTGTGAGTCAGACAAACCCTCCGGAACAAGGCAGGACGGCCGTGATATTTCAGGAGGGGGGGGAGTACCTTACTCAGGATGTTCTGTTATAAAAAACAAGAAAATTTGATAACCACTTAAAACCTAAAACTTAAAACTGCGGCTTGGCCGCATTAGATCGTTTCTTTCCTGACCCGAAATTCGATAATCGAATCAGTCACGTTGCTTTTTCCGGTGTATAAGAAACTGATGATCCCCAGGACCTGCAGCCCTAAAATGATTCCCGGAGACCACAGGAAAGCGAGGCCCGCGACAATGTCCGGGGCCGGCAAGGCGGACTCGGAGAAAAGCAGCGTAATAGCGAGAACATATCCTGCTCCGACCAGAGCCATGATCTGATAGGCGGAAATAAATCCCCCTCCCCGGTAATCGTTGCGCAAAAATTCCGAGAGAAAGCGCCAGATTTGTGTAACAAAGATGCTCAGGATCAGTGCTGGGGTAAAATACCCTTCCAGAAACAGGTAGATGCCGATGAGTGCACACCCGCAGGAGAGCACTGCTGTCATGCCCTGGACGGGAATCACGGGCTGGCCGTCCAGGTGATGGGCGTAGGAAATCTTTTTTGTACTGCCCTGAAAGACAAATGCGTACCTGGTTAACAGCTTGGTGAATCTGCTTGGAAAATCTGTCACAGGGCGGCCGTAGCAACAGCCAAAACTGATGCAGGCCATTCTGCCGAGCCCTTCTCCCATGGCAGAGACCAGAGCCACGACACTCAGAACGGGGATGACCGGTAGGGGATTGACCGTGAACAGGTTGATACCCTGAATGAGCCACGGACTGACAATGATTCCGACAAACGTCGCTCCGCCCACGCTGAAGGTGTGCGGTTTTTTTTCAACGACTGCGGCGATGATCTTGGAGGCCGGCATGCAGATACCAAGGACCCCGATGATCATGGCGAACAGAGGAACGGGGGGGACACCCACGGACTCGAAAAGGACAATGGCCAGAGCGGTTGCCGTTACATAGGCGAATGCGTTGAATACTCCGTAAAAGGTGAGATTGATTCCCTGCCATGTGAACGCATCCTTCTGGATCATCGGTATGGCTCCGAGCATCTGCCACCTGGCTTCGGGAAGATGTTTGAATCCCCAGACAAAAAGAACGATCAGAGGAAGGGTGAGGCAGAAAATAAAAAAAAGATTCATGAATGACTCCCGAAAGGATAAATCTTTGGCTGGATAATACAGAGGAACGCTTCGGGGTGGATCAGCTTTCAGGCAAGGCGAACCCGATGGTTGATCGTACCTGGACGTCCGTTTCCGCCAGAGAACGGCCGAACCCGTGGCTCAGGCGACTTTTGACCCCGGGGCGCAACCGGTTGGCAAGGATGTCCTGGCAAAAATGCATCCGGCCGTATTCGAAAAGGAGAATATCCAGTGAACTGCCGGGATGGTAGAGGCTTTTGGGCTGTCCCTTGCGAACGAACATCCCCGGCGTGACGGATCGGGGCGTGTCATAATGCTCATGGCTGTAGCATTGCTCGATGCCGCCGATCATCAGGGCCACGACCTCGATCATGGCCACGAGACCACATCCGGTTCCACCTGGCACATCCGTGTCGATAATCGTGACCACCCGTTTGTTCTTGGAATACGGGGCAACCATCTCGACTACTGCCTTGGGATTGCAGGAATGGTATCGACCATGGATTTCATACATGTCCCTGACTTCTCCACTCACGGGAAAATGGTTGTAGTGGTACTTGTCCGGGGTGAGCCTGAAGATGGCGAACCGGCCTTTGGCAAAGGCGGACAGCCATGCTTCCTTGTCCACACCGAGGAGTTCCTCGAAATCGAAGAATTTTCCCTTGAGAAAGAGCATGGACCCCGTAACCAGGCAGCCCGGCAGCATTCTGGAATCCGCTGGGGCCACAATGGCTTCGACTGCCTCGTCCATCTTTCGGCATTCCCAGTAGCGTATCTGTCGCTCAAAGAGGCGGCGATGGGTCGAGTAGTATGCTTCGGGCTGCACGCATTCGGACAGGTCGATGCCCATGCGTTTCAAAAAGTTCCGGGCTCCGGTCAGGGTGTTTGCAAAGGGGATGTCGTAGTTCAAAAATCCCAGAAGGGCGGAACTGCGGGAAGAGGTGAGCAGATTGAAAGCCAGGGGGGCCTGTTCCCTGATGTCCGAATAGATGATTCGTATCAAAGTGTCGTTAAAGAGCTTTTCTGTCTTTACCTGCCCGGTATGTCGGCAGATATATTGGTGGGTTGATCCCGGCATCATATCCTTTCCTGTATCGGTTTGTCCGTTTTGCATGGTCGGCAATGACATGAACGAGTACCATGGTCGTACTGATCAATTCGTCGAGGGTGATGCTGTCCATGCACAGTTTGGACTCCATATCGAGCATGAAGGCGCTTGCATTGTGCAAATGGTTGTTTTGTGTCGCTTGAATCAGTGAAGGGGGAAGGGGAGCTTTTTTCAGGTCGTCATGGAGGTCGTGAAAACCTTCTCTGACATAGGTGATGCGCAGGTCTTCCCGATAATAGGCCTCGGCGGCGGCGTTGAAGGTCTCGGCCTTGACTCTCAAAGGGGTTTTGGCACCGGCCCGATCGAGAACGGCGTCTGTCAGTCTGGCTGCAGCCGAGGTGGTGGTGCGTGGGTCGATCCGCGTTTGCAGATCCTTCAGGCTGTGCTCAAGGCCCATCAATTCCACCAAATCCTGTCCCTGGGTTGAGATCATTTCCAGGACGCTGCGACGATAGGCCGCGTTGTACACCCTGAAATATCCCTTGTATCTTCGGCTTGTTCTGAGCCCCTTTGTCGTTCGGATCAGATCCAGAAGAAAGCGGTTTTTGGTTTTTTTGCGCACGTAGAAAGTAGGGATGCCGATGGCCGAACCAAAGAAGATCTGCCTCCGTTCGCTTTCCGTTGACGGGGTATCCGGGATATGGGCATGGGTGATCTTTCCGGACACAACGAGCTTGTAGGCCAGGGCGGTGATCAGTGTCTGGAGGGCTGTGGCCTCGGTCATGTCCTTGTTCAGGGAGGGGAAAAGACTGTAGTATCGTCCCTCGAACCCTGAAAAACCCATCTGATTGTGATGACGTATCTTGTACAGGAGATAGGTCGAAAGGGCAGGGTGAAAAATGCCCAGTTCGGCCAGATCCTTTTTGAGCCGGATATCGTTGTCAAAGTTTCCGTCAAGCCCCGGGCAGGTATGGGTGCTCATGAGACAGGCCAGGTAGTCGATGAGCCTGAAATCCGGTACGTGGTCTCCCTGAAGGCGAAAGATTATGCTGATGACATTGTCCAGAAGTTCAGGGCCAAAAGGGGTGATCCGCTGACCGAAAAAGCGCAGACTCGCCTTTTTTTTCCATCGTCTCCAGATCATGCGCAGATGGGTGAAATCGAGTTCATGGGGGAGAAAGCCAAGAACCGTTTCCGGATGAAAATCCTTGAAATCCATTCTGTATGGGGCCGCGCTGTAGGTCCCGACAAAGAGCGGGAGCATGTGCTCGACGATCTTGATGACCAGATCACCCACGTATTTTTCGTCCGCAAAAGTGAGTCCCCGGGAGCCCTCTTTCATGAGCGATGTCAGGCGGCTGCTTCCCAGGCTGATATGGGTGCCGTTGTTGGCCAGGCTGATATTGGAGGCGTTCGGCAGGACAACAAGATTCCGGGTGATGATTCCCGCCTCCCTGAGCTTGGGCAGGGTATTCATCTGGCTGCGGGAGAGAACCCTGTGGCAGAGTCCCATGTAGGCATGCTTGTCTTCGCCCTTGTTCCATCCCGAGAGGCACGGGCTCATGAAAATCTGACGGTAGAAGGAATCGGAAATGCAGGTATTCAGTCGTTTTTGACGGATGGGCGGGTGCGGGGCCGCGTACACGACGACTCGCTGTCCCAGGGCCTCGAGATGAAATTTTTTGTTGGCATAGGCCACCAGACACTGACATAAAAGAAACCGCTGCCCGGTTTCACGGGAAATGGCCCGGGCATTGCCAAAGGGTTTTGACAAGGGCGTGACATACAGGGAAAAGGTTTCGGGCGAGGTGTTGTCACTCAGGAAATGGTTGAGAAATCGTGTTGCGGCTTCATGCAGCCCGGCAGGGAGCGTTCGGAATGTGATCAGGTCGGCCAGGGCGAGTTTGAGCAGATAGCTCACCGGTATTCGAATCCAGGGTTCACCACCCTGCTCAAAGACGAATCGGGCGTAATCCAGACGCCGGGGACTTTCGGGATCGGATTTGTCCCTGACCAGGTCGTTTTCCAAAATAGTGTCCGCCTCCCGGGAGAGATGGCGACGCGGGAATCGAACCCAGCTGTTTTCCCAGACATTGCCGGGATTGTCCCGCAGGTATTCCTCCAGATCGGTGATGATTTTTCTGGAGGTATCCCCTCTGGCCGTTCTGCGACGGATATTGCGGTAGTAGCTCGATTGCTTGATGCTCAGAGGGAGATCGACGTCATCCCGGGTGCCGATGACAGCTACCTGGAGTTCATTTTCAGATCCTGCAGTGACATCTTCAAACACAAAGGGAAGCCGTTCGGTGTGGGCATCCACATTGGCGGGATCGATGCCCAGAAGGGAGCATATCCTGGTCAGCGACGGGGTATCGATTTTTTGATCGTGATGGGACATGATTTCTCCGGGGATCGCCATGAAAGGGAGAACCGGTGCAAAAAAAGGAGGGCCAAATGTTCGACGGCCTGCGAATCATGTATGCGGCTTTGATGTACGTGTCGTGATGACAGGGTGACGTTTGCGTGACACGCGAATATTTGCGGTATCCCGCCACGAGTGGTGTGCGCGAAATGTAGGCGACATGTCATCGGATTGTCGTTATCGTCTTGATACGGATAGCACCCTGCCGACACGACAACAGGATGCTATGCATGTTCGAAATACAATCGCTGGGAGTTCTGGGACTGATCGCCGTTTATCTGGGCACGATTCTGGAGGGGGAGGCGGTTCTTCTTGTTGGCGCACTCCTCATAGAAAAGGGAACGTTTACTGCCTCACAGGTGATGATTGCGGCCTATCCTGGGGCCGTCACCGGGGATCTCTTCTGTTTCTGGATGGGACGCAGACATGGCCGGTTTCTGCTGAAACGGTGGCCCCGGCTGGAGAGCAGGGTTCTGTACGTCGCTACATTGCTCCAAAAACACCGTGTCTTCGTGATTCTGGGGTTCAGGTTCATCTATGGGATGCGGAGCGTGGTGCCCGTTGCATTGGGGATGAGCCGAATCGACACGACGTTGTTTGTCCTTCTCGATCTCTGCGCTGCGTCTGTCTGGACCCTCGGGATCCTGTTTTTGGGAAGGATCTTTGTTACGAGCGTGGGCCTGTCCTATCTGCTCGATCGGTATCGGTTGGTTGTCCTGGGAGGCCTTTTTCTGGGTCTTTTTCTGTGGATCTTCTGGCGGTATGCCGGCAAACGGATACATGCCTCTCTCCGGCAACGCGAGGCGAGGTGAGTCGGACGGTTGGCCCTGTCAGGTGAAACGGCTTGTCCTCCGAAACCGTCCGGGAAGGGTTCGATCAGAAGGGGAGAATGAGCGGTCCAACGGGTTTTGCTGCAACCGGAGGAGGAAGATGGACAAGAAACAGATAGAACATGTCGCCTTGCGGATCAGAGAGGCGAATCATTGCGTGGTGTTCACCGGAGCAGGCGTTTCCGTTGAAAGCGGTATCCCGCCCTTTCGGGGCGATCAGGGGCTTTGGGCCCGGTACGATCCCACCTGTCTGGACATCTCGTTTTTTCACGCGCACCCACTGGAGGCATGGAGGGCCATCCGGGAGATCTTCTACGATTTCATGGGCCGGGCCGAACCCAACAGGGCGCACAGAGGCATTGCCCGCTTAGAGGAGATGGGTATGGTTAAATCGGTGATCACTCAGAACATCGACAATCTCCACCAGCAGGCCGGGAGTGGAACGGTCTGCGAGTATCATGGAACAACTAGGACACTCAGCTGTACCGGATGCGGTACAACCATCAAGGCAGACCTGGCCGATCTGGAAACCCTGCCCCCGTGTTGTGCGGTTTGCGGCCGGATCATGAAACCGGACTTCGTGTTTTTTGGCGAAACCATCCCCGAAGAAGCGGCCCGGTTTTCCATGGATCAGGCGACAAGGGCGGATTGCATGCTCGTCATCGGAACCACCGGCGAGGTCATGCCCGCGTCGCTGCTTCCACGGATGGCCAAGGAGAACGGATGTTTCATCGTGGAGATCAATACCGAGCCGTCCGCCTATACCGGGGTGATCACGGATGTCTTTTTGCAGGGAAAGGCAACCGAGGCGGTCGCGGAATTGGTGGATGCGGTGGGGAAAGGGGGATGAGCGAACGTTTGTCATTATGTCGTGTCATGACACCGCCGACGCCGGCACCGTGGTTGGGGGAATTTTTTTCCGGACACACCGGTCGTCTGCTCGGCATTGTTGTCGACCGTACCGGCGTGTGTCTGTATGACGACGAATGATTGTGGGGGGCCGGGGAGCATGGACCATTGCCTAGCCCGCCGCTTCCCCACGGGTCACAAATGCATCCCCCAGAGCGCTCAATTCCGTCCCCAGGGTCTCTATGTTCTGCATGGTCATGGATTGCTTGGTTATCCGTCGATAGATCCATTTTGCCATGTAGATAATCTCGCCTTCCGCGGTCATCTTGGGGTGCGCAGTGGTGACAATGCTTGCCACCAAGGATTTTTTGCTCCGGTCGAACTGGAGGATGGCTTGTTTGATCGCGTTGGCCGCTGCGTCGATATTTTCTTGGTCGGCACCGCTATCGTTGAGTCCCCAAAAAGTATAATACGCATTGTTCAATTTTGTTCGCAGGTCCAGAAAAGTACGCATCTTGGAAGCGAATCCCTTGATGCGACCGATCCGTTCCACAATTTTTCCCAAGTCGTTGATCTTCTGACCACAGAGACGGAAATATTCATCTTTTTGGGCCACAGAAAGGGGCTTTTCAACCGGGTCTTGCCCGGACGCACCGGGAAATTTTTTGCGGACCGTTCCAGCCTGGTCTTCGGCGTGTTCCAGACACGCTTCCCCATAGAGGTCGAAGAGTATGCCCATGGTTCCCGGAGAAAGCGCGTAGGATAGAATGGCTTGACGGGCCGCATCCAGATTGCTTTCCGTGTGGGTCAATCCCTCCAGGGAAAGACCATAGCGGGTGTTCACCGTCTTGACGTTCAACGTGAACGTTCCATGTGGACCGGGATTGGAGAGGCTATTGGCCGGATGGTAGTGGGTCAGGGTCATTCCGACGAGGTCATCCAAAAACCCCGGGGTGATGCGGGTATCTTCAGGGGCGGGTGGTTGTACGGAGGAACGTGCCGTTCCATTGTCCTTGGGGGCGGGAGTCTTCGTCGCGTTTTGCGCGGACGGCTGGAGCGTGATCTGCCAATGTTCCTCTTCCTCCTGTTCAACCGGCGTCGTTTGCTGTCCCGTGGGCTGGGATGGTGAAGAAACCTTTTGGTCGGGTTTTTGGAGGAAAACAACGACGGCCGTGGCAACCGCGACCAGGAACAGAGAGATGACAATAATCAGGATTTTTTTGTTCATGTCCACCCCATTGGATGTTTGTGGGCAAAAATTGGTAGTGGGATTGCACGAAATTTTTTCAGCTATTCAATGTTTTTGAGAGATTGGGGCTGTCCCGTGGATTCCAGCACCGAACGCCAATACATGGATTGGGTGTTCAATGTACGACGTTTTTGGGTGACCAGATTCAGCGGTAGATAGACATACCGATCCTGCAATCTGGTGACGACCATGTTCGTTTTACCGGCCATGCCCGCATGAACGGCGTGTTGGCCGAGAAAGCCGCAGTACACGCGATCGTGGGCGTTGGCCGGAATGGACCTGATGATATAGCTCGGGTCGATGTATTTGATGGTGACCGGTATCTGTTTTCTTTTGAAATATTTTTTTATCTCGGTCCGCAGGACGTCGCATATGTCTCCGAGAACCGGATTGCCTGAGGCGTCCTTTTTTTGGGACACATTGCACAGGTCCTGTCCGGCCCCTTCGGCGACAACGACAACGGCATGTTTGCGTTTCACCAGCCGTCTCTCCAGGGCCCGGAGAAAACCGTTTTCCCCCTTGAGTCCAAATGTCTCTTCCGGGATGAGCACGAAATTGACGTCCTTGAGGGCCAGTGCCGCCTCCGCGGCAATGAATCCCGACTCCCGGCCCATGAGCTTGACCAGGCCTATGCCGTAAGGGGCTCCCTGGGCCTCTACATGGGCACAGCGGATGGCCTCCGTCGCTTTGGCCACGGCCGAATCGAAGCCAAATGATTTGGATACGAAATGGATGTCATTGTCGATGGTTTTGGGGATGCCGACAATCGAGATCTTCAACTGTCTTTTGCCGATGGTCTGGTTGATCAGCTTGGCCGCCTGCATGGTCCCGTCGCCCCCGATCATGAACAGGATGTTGATGTTCATTCTCTCCAATGCGTCGACAATCTCTTCAGGAGACTGGGGGCCGCGCGAAGAGGCGAGCATGGTCCCTCCGAATTCGTGGACCGCTGTCACGTTTTCCGGGGTCAATTCCATGATGTCGTGTCCATATTCGGGAATGAACCCCTGCAATCCGTACCTGATGCCTATGGTTGCGGCCACGTTGTAGTGATGGTGGGCCTCCATGACAATGGATCGGATAACATCGTTGAGGCCGGGGCAGAGCCCCCCACAGGTGACCAGCCCGCATTTGGTCTTTGGTGGATCGAAATAGACCTTTTCACGTGGCCCGGCCTCTTCGAAGGGGATGAGTAATTGTTCGGTTCCCGCTTCTTCGATTACGTCCGGTCCGACATGGATGACGATTTTTTCCTCGGAATCGAAAAATGGCCCGAAAGGAAGGGAGGTGGAAATTTTTGGCGTTCCCAAGGTTTCTATGGCCGTGTCGATTTGTGTAGGCATGTGTCTGACCTCCTATCGGCAGATGGTGGTGGTTCGGCAGCCCCCTGGAGGAACGGGAGCGTTTCGGCGAAACCGTGTTCGTACGCGGGCCGGTGTCATGATTGGTGCACAAGTGACCATGTCGACAATAAAAATATCCTGCCCGGTATGTTACGGATCAAGGATTCCGTATCTGGAAACCTTACAAAGGTCCATGGTCTTTCCGAACACGGCGGTCCATATCCACTTTTCGCAATAACACGGGAGAGCCGTTCAATTTTTGTGTGTCTGGAGTAGATTTTTTTCCATGAGAATGTTGATCAATTTTCTATGTCCGGCTGGAAATGCGTAGCTGTCCAATTCATGGAACCGTGCCCAGGTCCATTGCTGTGCCGCGTGGAGGACCGGGGTTTTGAGCGTTTTGGCGGAGCAGAGGAACGCGTGCAGAGAGACCCTGTAGCGGGTGTAGCTGTGGTTGATCACGGCCACTTTCTCGAAAGGAACCACCGGGATTTCGGTTTCCTCCAGGAATTCTCGGACGACCGCGTCCTCGGGGGGTTCGCCCGGGATGACGCTTCCTCCGGGGAATTCCCAAAGGTTGGCCCACAGGTCGTTGTCACACCGTTTTTGGATGAACACCCGTTCCCGATGGATGAGCACCCCGGAAACCATGGTTATGGGGATTGTTTCCGGACGTTTTTTCAGTACGGGCCTTTCGAGGATGTTACCCTTTTCAAGGGACGCACATTGGGACATGATGGGACAGGACAAGCACTTGGGGGTTTTTGTGCATACCAATGCCCCGAGCTCCATCATGGCCTGATTGAAATTTCTGGCTTGATCCGTGGGGAGCAGGGCGGTTGCCCTGGAAGCGAGCACCGCGCGTGTGGAAGATTTTGAAACAGGGGTGTCGATGTCGAAAATCCTCGCCAGAACCCTGGTCACATTGGCATCAAGGACCGCAACGGGGCGATTGAAGGCAATGCTGGCAATGGCTGCGGCCGTATAAGGCCCAATACCTGGAAGAGATTCGAGTTCTTTTTCCCCGTCCGGAAACCTTCCCCCGTATCTGTCGGTGATGATCTTGGCTGTTTTGTGCAGGTTCCTGGCCCGTTGATAATAGCCGAGTCCCTCCCATAGCTTGAGGACGTCATCTTCATGCGCGTCGGCCACGCTTTCCACCGTGGGAAACCGGGTTATCCAGCGTTTGAAATAATCGACCCCGCGTTCCATTTGGGTTTGCTGGAGCATGATCTCTGAAATCCAGACCTTGTACGGTCCGTAATCCCGTCGCCATGGGAGATCCCGCCGGTTTTGGGCAAACCAGGCCAATATGTTTTTTTGGATCGTTCGTGTGGAATCCATCTGCGCAGACATCCGGGAAAATGGTCCAAAAGGCAAGTGCGGATCAAGATGTTTTATTTTCGCGGTGGCGGAACCATCGGTCCATTCGTGTTCCGGCAATCCAACACGTAGAATCGAACGTTCGGGATTCGTTGTTGGTCGTGGATGGATGACAAACCTGGAAATATTGTATACCAGCACAGATTTTGTCCGCCCCTCCATTTGTCCGGGTTCGGATTTCCTGTCCGGGAAGGAACATATCGGAGGAGATACCACCAAGAAAGAGGATTGCATTACGATGCGTGAAAGAAGAATAACGGGTAGATCCATTTGTTCGGTAGTGGTGGCCCTGGCTCTTGGGGGCCTGGTCGTCACGGGATGTGCCAAGAAGAATATCCAGCCCGATCCTGTTCCACCTTACAAGCGTTCGTATTCGGTGTATGGAAAAAAATACCACCCCGTAGACCACGCCCGTGGGTACCGGGAACGTGGATTGGCCTCATGGACCGGGAAAGAGGCCCAAGGGAGGATGACCGCCTCTGGAGAGCGGTACGATTTCAGGGCCTTGACCTGTGCCCACAAGACCCTCCCCTTTGGTACGATCCTGCGGGTCACCAACCTGGGGAACAATAAGACCGTACTCGTCCGGGTGAACGACCGCGGCCCCTTCAAGCATGGTGATGGACGGATCGTCGATCTGTCCTGGAGTGCGGCCAATAAACTGGGGCTGGTCGAGCATGGTGTGTCCAAGGTCTTCGTGGAGGCATTACATAAATGATACCATTCCCATCCGTCTGTGACCATTGTGGAGCCTCTTTTGTCGATGCGTTCGGGGGAACCCTGGATGGACGCATCCGTCTTGAAGGACAGTCCCGCCCCGGATGCCCGGTCTGTGGGGGAAACATATCCCTTCCCAATGGTCGTTACGGGTTCGTGGGCCATGTGATCCGGCTTTTGTCCCGACCGGCGGTCCAGGAGGCCGATCTCAAAAAAATCGATGGCCTGATGCGGGATCTGGAGGATGGAAAGATCTCTCTTGCCGGTGCCGAGGAGCGGATCGCAAAGGACCTGGGCGGATCTCTTTTCATGGAGTCCCTGCTGGCATGGTATGGAAAGAGCCCTCAGGAGAGTCTGGTCGCCCTGGCCGGACTGTTCCGTGACATCATCGCAGCGTTATTGGCATATTTTCCCGGTAGAGATGCCGATTTTGGCACCTTTGAACACGCAGTCAATGAGCATGTGATCCTTACCTGGGAGAGGAAAAGCCGGGAGCAGAAGGGGGTTCTTGAAGGGTTGGTCCTCGCACCTGTCTCCCGGAGCGGACCCAGGGGGACAACCAAAATGGAAAAACTCAAACGGGCCCGTAAGAAACTCAAAGCACGGACCTGAAAAAAGGTTCTGCTATGTGGTCATACCAACACGGTAAACATCTATGTCGATAGTTTTCGAGCCCATAGGCCATGTTTGTACGGATGTCCGTGCGTGAGAGGAGCAAGCCTTTGGATTTATTATGCCTATTTGGAATACCGTTCACATGGATCCGTAAGAACAAAAGTGTCCTTCCCGATATGGGGACGGACACTTTTTTTACATGTTTTGCAGACCGTAAGCGTACCCGCTGGCTCCGGAATTTTGGAATCGGAAGAATGACCCCCAGGGCAGACGGATCGCAGTAGACATATACCGACCAACTTCAACATGTATCAGCAGGAGGGGGAATGAGCCAAAAAAAAGGGAACAAAAAGATGTCCGTTTTTACTTTGACCATGATGACCGTTGCAGCGGTAGTCAGTCTACGGGGATTGCCCATGATGGCCAAGGAAGGCCTGTCAATGATTTTTTATGTGCTGTTCGCGGCATTGATGTTTCTCATTCCGGCATCTCTGGTGGCTGCAGAACTCGGTGGGGCCTTTGCCCAACGCGGTGGGGGTGTCTATACTTGGATCAAGGAGGCCTTTGGGTCACGGTGGGGATTTACAGCCATTTGGCTCCAATGGATCCAGAACGTAGTCTGGTATCCGACGGTCCTCGGCTTTGCTGCGGGTGCCCTGGCCTATTGTTTCCTTGATCCGGGATTGGCTCAAAACGGTGTCTATACCGGTATGGTCATCCTTATTTGTTATTGGACAGCCACATTCCTCACTCTGGCCGGGTCCAACGTGGCCAGCTCCGTGACCAAGTATGGTGTCATCTTCGGGACCCTTTTGCCGGGTATCTTCATCATCGTCCTGGGCCTCTTGTGGATCGACCAGGGGAACACCATCCAGTTCCTGATCCCCGATGCTGCGACCATTGCCGCGGAAAAGTTGGCCGGAGAGAGTCCCCATGCCCGACTGTTCCCATATCTGAACGGTTTCGGGAGCGTGGCTTTTCTGGCGGGTATTATCCTGTTGTTCGCCGGGGTGGAGATACATGCCGTGCACGCGAACGAAATGGATGATCCGGCCAGACAGTTTCCCGCAAGCATGTTCCTGTCCGCCGGGATCATCTTTGTACTCTTCCTGTTGGGTTCTCTGGCCGTGGCTACCGTTATTCCGGCCTCCAAAATCAGCCTGACGGCTGGTTTGATGCAGGCGTTCAGCCAACTCCTCGATAAATTCCATATCGGCTTTCTGACACCGGTCATCGGATTCCTCGTCGCCTTCGGTGCCATTGGCGGTGTCCTCTCCTGGGTGGGTGGACCGAGCCGCGGATTACTCCAGACGGCCAAATATGGTGAAATCCCACCGGTCATGGCCCGGGTCAACAAAAAGGGGGTCCAGTCGCATATCCTCTTTATCCAGGGGGCCATCGTATCACTGCTTGCGTCCCTGTACTTTGTCATGGATAACGTGAGCGTGGCCTTTTTCGTGCTTTCAGCCATGACCGTAACCCTGTATCTGGTTGTCTATATCCTTATGTATTTGAGTGCGATCAAGCTGCGGATCTCCCAGCCCGATCTCCCCAGACCCTATAAGGTGCCCGGGGGAACGGTGGGAATGTTTCTGGTCGCGGGTACAGGGCTTCTCGGTGTAAGCTTCGCCCTGCTGGTTGGTTTTTTCCCGCCGTCCAATCTTCCCGTGGGCAATCCTGCTCTTTATGTCGGCTTGGTCATGGCCGGAATGGTCGTATTTATCGGGATCCCCATGATTATGAGTTTTTTGAAAAAGCCCTCCTGGCGTCAGGATATCGACAGCTGATCGGGTGGCGATGACGACGGTATTATTCTGGATAGCGATGTTTTGTATGCACACATAATAAGGAGAGGAAAATGGCGCTTCATGAAAAAAATACGGTCAGGGAAAAAATGTCTGACGATGTCTATGCGTCCTCGGATCTGTCTGTGAGTATGCCCAAATATACGTTTCCCAAGTCGGAACATGCGGCCAGACATGTCTATCAGGTGGTACACGATGAACTCATGCTCGATGGAAATTCTCGGCAGAATCTGGCTACATTTTGTCAGACCTGGGTCGAACCCGAGGTGCATCGACTCATGGACGAATGTGTGGACAAGAACATGATCGACAAGGACGAGTATCCCCAGACCGCAGAACTCGAGGCCCGGTGCGTGCACATGCTGGCCGATCTGTGGAATTCCCCGGATGCCGTGAACACAATCGGATGTTCGACAACCGGATCGAGCGAGGCGGCCATGCTCGGGGGGATGGCTCTCAAGTGGAAGTGGCGGGAGAAGATGGAAAAGCTTGGGAAGCCGACGGATAAACCGAATCTGATCACCGGGCCGGTCCAGATCTGCTGGCACAAATTCGCCCGGTACTGGGATATAGAAATCCGGGAAATCCCCATGGAACGGGGGCGGCTCATCATGACCCCTGAAGAGGTGATTGCTCGGTGTGATGAGAATACCATCGGTGTTGTTCCGACCCTTGGGGTGACCTTTACATGTCAGTACGAACCCGTTGGAGCGGTCAGCAAGGCCTTGGACCAACTCCAGGAAGAGACCGGATTGGATATCCCCATCCATGTGGACGGGGCGAGCGGCGGTTTCCTGGCCCCATTTGTCGATCCTGATCTGGTTTGGGATTTTCGTTTGCCGCGGGTCAAATCCATCAATGCTTCGGGGCATAAGTTCGGCCTGGCTCCCCTTGGTTCCGGCTGGGTTGTCTGGCGGGACAGGGAAGATCTGCCCGAGGACCTGATATTTGACGTCAATTATCTGGGTGGCAACATCCCCACTTTTGCCCTGAATTTTTCTCGTCCCGGCGGGCAGGTCGTCTCCCAGTATTACAACTTTCTCCGTCTGGGTAGAGAGGGATACGAAAAAATCCATCAGGCCTGCTACGATACGGCTAAATTCATTGCCGATGAACTGCGCAAGATGGATATCTTCGAGATCATTTATGATGGCCAGGGAGGGATCCCGGCCCTTTCATGGTCCCTTAAGGAGGGCGTCGATCCCGGTTTCACCCTGTACGATCTTTCCGACAGGTTACGTACCCGCGGGTGGCAGGTGCCGGCCTATTCCATGCCCCCACATAGGGAGGATCTCGTGGTCATGCGGGCCTTGGTCCGGCATGGGGTGAGCAGAGACCTCGGGATGTTGCTCGTGGAAGACTTGAAGCGGTGTATCGACTATTTTTCCCGCAATCCGGTCCGTACTCCCCTCGGCCAGGAAGAGGCCGGCGGGTATTCCCATACGTGATCCGGTTTCTTGCCGGCTCTGCAAACAATAGAAGGCCCCCGCTTTTAGCGGGGGCCTTCTATTGTTTGCAGATATCTAGTACGGCCGGATCAGTCAGTTAACATGGCATATGTCTGCTCCCTGAGGAGCCCGTTCTTGTCCGTCAAACGATGGTCCGCATCGATCTCGAGGAGGTTGACCTTTTCGGGATAGGCCGCCGCATACGCACGGCTGTGCTCGATGGGGACGGTTTGGTCCTGACGGCCATGGATGATGGTCGTTGCGGCTGTGGGGGGGGCAGGGGTGGTATACCCGAGACCGTCTTCATGGAAGGTGTATCTCAGAGGGATCTCCTGCTGGAAACCGTGGTGTGGTACGGGTGCCGTCTGCATCTTTTTCCAGAGCGTGATCTCTTCTTCCGTTGTCCCCCATGGATGGTAGAAAAGTGCCGGGGCAAGGAGCAGCATCCGATCGACTCCACCGAATCTTTCCGCATACATTGTGGCTACGAGACCACCCAGGGAGCTGGCGATCACAACGATCCTTTCGGATCCGGTTCCAATGAGGAATTGTCTGAGCCGGTTGATCATTCCGGTGATGGTCAGGTATTCGAAATCCCTTGGGGTCGGATTGAAATCGAAAATCGTGAACCTCACATCCTGCAGGTTTTCACATTGTTCCTTTAAAAAAATCGCCTTGCCCGATTTGGCCGAGGATGTGAAGCCGTGCAAAAAAAGGATGTGGGTGTTCTGCGGGTGTTTCATTGGGCTCCCCCGGAACCGTGCGTAGGGGCTGATACGTTGCGGAGAATTTCCCGTTTGGAGGATATGTTGTCCTTGATCCAGTGGCTGTCCCACCATTCTACCGGATTGACCGGGAGTCCTGACAGGATGATCCCCAGGTGGAGATGGTCTCCTCCGGCCAGGCCGGTCGCTCCGGTGCGCCCGATGATCTGCCCGCGCCGGATCTGGTCTCCCTCCTCTACAAGGAATTGACTGAGATGGGCATACAGGCTCTGTAGGCCCATTCCATGGTCGATGATGATGACATTGCCATAGATCCCCATGAATCCGGCAAAAACGACTTTGCCATTGTTACATGCCTTGATCCGGTCCCTGGCGATGGAAGCCAGATCAACGCCGAGATGCCGTTGATGGTCGATTGTTTTTCCATTATAGGTATAGGTCCGCTTGTCCCCAAAGGTCGCCCTGTTGGCCCCGGGTTGTCTGATAAAGTTTTTTTCCCAAAGTATGTCTGGAGCGGTTTGTTTGGCGAAATCGGAGAGTTTTGCCCTATTTTTAGTCCTGCCCTCATTGTTTACCTTGAGAAATAGTTCGAGAAGGCTCGATTGACCTGGGAACATGCCGGTGAATTGGGGCATTTTTTGTTCCAGGAATCGGTCCGAAATGCGGATTGTGTCCTTCTTGAAACGTTTGGGTATCAGGTGGTAATAGATGCCGCTTGTCCCCTTGTTTCCCGCCTTGTCCCTAGCTATGACCCGGGGAACGTCTTTTTTTTGGTCGGCATCGTACGGGAAGGAGAAGAGGGCGAGGTAATAGTCGGATCCTTCTTGTCTGAAGCCGGGAAAGAACCGCTCTCCGACGGTGACACCCGTCTGTTCCGCCGGTTCGGAAAGCGAGTAAACGACCATGCCGCACCCCCCGATGGCAATGTTGTGCTGGCGGGATGTGACGTTCACCCGAGGGGCGATGTTGTCCAGTACGCCTTCGTATTCAAGGCGTTTGGTGTTTCCCTTGCCCAAGTGCTTCCAGGATCTGTCCGTACAGGAGACGGTCAGTTCAAAGGGGCCTTCATCAAGCTTGGTGTTTTGGAGGTTGAAATTCGCGGTCCACGAGGACGTTCCCGGGGCGAATGTTTGGGAGAGGACTATGGCATTTTTTCCTTTTTGTTGAACGGAAACCTGGACGATCTCGAGTCCGGATCCGACATCCTGGACCTTGAGATTGAACGGGGTCTTGTTCGTGACAAAGCGGACTTGCGGGGCCAGTCCCACCTGGGGCAAGCCCGGTTCGAAAAATCTGAGGTAGCCAAGGACCATACCCGTAACGACAAGGATAAGGACCAGTATCCAGAAAAGTGGTTTGAATGTGATTTTCATGCTGAAACCCCTGGAAATCCGATAAAACATATCGGATTTTTTTTAATAAAATGATCAATAACAGAATGTTATATAAAAAAACCTGATTGTCCGGAGTACACCGTCCAAAGATCGGAACGTCGGGATGTGTTGTCAAATATGGGCAATTCCCTAAAACCAACCATCCAAAATGGCAAGGAGAGCATGGGGGAAAATATGTCTGAAAAAAAACCACGCGGATTCACACCTGAATATCGTTCGTGTTACGATTGTATGATCACTCCGTTTTTATAGGGGCTTTGACGGAGATAATTGCCGCAGAACCGATGTTGTGTAACAAAAAAAATAAAAATATGCGTTTTTGAATAAAAATATTCTTTTTTTGAATCTTCGGTGTTGTCAGTGGATGTTACAAAAATCACATTGTGATATTGACATATATAATCCAGCCGATTAGGAACGAAAGTCTATATCAATTTGCCAAGTTATGCGTGTCGTATAAATCATCACTATAAGGAGGAGGGTATGGGTTTAAACAGACGTGAATTTGTCAAGCTGTGTTCCGGAACCGTGGCCGGCCTAGGGATTTCGCAGGTTTTCAATCCCAAGGTTATCCAGGCCATGGAAGAAGGTGCCAAAAAGGCGCCGGTGATCTGGATCCAGGGGCAGGGGTGTACGGGCTGTTCTGTTTCTTTGCTCAATTCGGTTCATCCCAAGATCAAGGATGTTCTTCTCAAGGTCATCAGTCTCGAGTACCACCCAACTTTAATGGCTGCTGAAGGCGATCTGGCCATCGAGCACATGTACGAAGTGGCCGAAAAATTCCAGGGCAAGTTTTTTCTCATTGTCGAAGGTGCCATCCCGACCAAGGCCGATGGTCGGTTTTGTATCGTCGGGGAAAAGGATGGTCACGAGATCACCATGAAGGATCTCGCTTTGGATTTGGGCAAGAAATCTCTGGCAACGGTTGCTGTCGGTACCTGTGCCGCCTATGGTGGTATTCCTGCCGCCCAGGGCAATCTCACCGGTGCCACGGGCGTCAAGGACGTTTTCTCTGCCAACGGACTCGGTGACAAGCTGGTTGTCAACGTCCCAGGCTGTCCCCCGCATCCAGATTGGATGATCGGCACACTGCTCGCCGCCTGGCAGTATGCCTTGGGCAAGGGCCCCCTGCCGGATCTCGACGGTGACGGCCGCCCGACCCTGTTTTTTGGCGAGAATATCCATGAAAACTGCCCCTATTTGGACAAGTTCGATAACGACGAATTGGCCGAAAATTTTATGGAAAAGGACAAGTGCCGGTATATGCTCGGCTGTAAGGGACCTTACGCCTATGCGGATTGTTTTAAGAGGCGTTGGAACGGCGGTGTGAACTGGTGTGTCGAAAATGCCATCTGTATCGGCTGTGTCGAGCCGGGATTTCCGGATGGGATGTCCCCGCTTTACCAAGAAGGCTAACCACGAATCGAAATTCTGAAGAAGGAGTTCATATATGTCAGGATGCAAGCCAAGCAAAGCTCCGGTTGCAGGAGTTTCTTCCAAGAAAATCAAGATTGCCGTCGATCCGGTGACCAGGATCGAGGGGCATCTCAAGGTCGAGGTGGAGGTCAAGAACGGAAAGGTTGTCGATGCCAGGTGTTTCGGTGGTATGTACCGTGGTTTTGAAAATATACTGGTCGGTCGTGATCCACGGGATGCTTCCCAGCTGACGCAGCGTATTTGCGGTGTCTGCCCCACGGCTCATGCCACGGCATCGGTTCTGGCCCTTGACGATGCGTTTGATGTCAATATCCCGACCAACGGTCGTATAGCCCGTAACCTCATTCTCGGTGCTAACTTCCTTCAGTCCCATATCCTCCACTTCTATCATCTTGCCGCTCTGGACTATGTCAAAGGACCGGACGCTGCTCCGTTTATTCCTCGGTACGAAAACCCCGATCTGATCACCAACCGGATCAAGGATGTCAAAAAGGCCGATGCCGTCAACAAGTATGGCCTTGACCAGTACCTGAAAGCTCTTGAAATCCGTCGTATCTGTCACGAGATGGTCGCCCTTCTCGGCGGCAAGATGCCCCATGTCCAGGGAATGGTTGCCGGTGGTACTTCCGAGGCTCCGTCCAAGGAAAAGATCGCCAAGTACTACGCCCGGTTCAAGGAAGTCATCGCCTTTGTCAGGGAAGAATATCTCCCCCTTATCTACACTCTTGGAACCGTGTACCCCGATCTCTTCGAGACCGGTGCCGGCTACAGGAATTGTGTGGCCTGGGGTGTCTTTCCCTTGAGCGACAGCAATCCTCTGGATCTGCTGCTCAAGCGTGGTGCCTATGTCGATGGTAAGGATGTAGAAGTCGATCCCGCCAAGATCAAGGAATACGTCGGTCATTCCTATTTCGACCAGAGCAAGTCCGGGCTCAATTTTTCCGAGGGCGAGACTGTTCCCGATCTTGACAAGGCTTCCGCCTACAGCTTCATCAAGTCTCCCCGTTATGGCGACAAGCCCTGTGAAGCAGGTCCTCTTGCCCGCATGTGGGTCAGCAATCCCGAGCTCAGTGATGTCGGGAAGAAGATGCTCAAGGAAAAATACGGCATCAACGCCAAGAAGGTCCGTGACCTGGGTGAGAAGGCCTTCTCCATCATGGGCCGCCACGTGGCCCGTGCCGAGGAAACCCTGTATGTTGCCGAAGCCATGGGCGAGTGGCTCAAGCAGATCGTTCCCGGTGAGTCCACCTACATGGAATACGAACTTCCCGAGACCGCTGAAGGTCTGGGTATGACCGAGGCTCCCCGTGGCGCTCTGCTCCACTATGTGGATGTCAAGGATCAGAAGATCAGCAACTACCAGATCATTTCAGCGACCATCTGGAACGCCAACCCCATGGACGACATGGGCCAGCGCGGTCCGATCGAGGAATGTTTGATCGGTGTTCCGGTTCCCGATCCCAAGTGTCCCGTCAACGTGGGGCGGTTGATCCGCTCCTTTGATCCGTGACTGGGTTGTGCCGTGCACGTGCTGCACGCTGAGACCGGTGAAGAGAACGTCGTTACCTACGAGTGCATCTAAACCTTATGCTGGACAACCAGCACCCAATGACCATAAAAGGCCGGATCTTGTCCGGCCTTTTTTCGTATCCGTCATGAAGGCACATGAAATTTTGGAGATATATGATGAAAGAATTACTTGTCCTGGGGGTGGGAAATCTCCTGCTTATGGATGAAGGAATGGGGGTTTACGCGGTCCAGGAGCTTCAAAAGGAAGAAGGGTGGCCTCTGGATCGGGTCGACTTCATCGATGGGGGGACCTTTACCCAGGATATATTCTATCTATTCCAAGAATATGAGAAACTTCTGGTCCTTGATGTCGTTCGGGGAGGTCGTGAACCCGGGACCATCTATCGCCATAAGGAAAAGGACCTGCGGGAGAACGACGAACATCCTCTTTCCCTGCATGATATTGATTTGCTCGATTCCCTGAAAATGGCAGAATTGCTGGGGAACAAGCCCGAGTTGACAGTGCTGGGTGTCGAACCGTTGGAGCTGTACACGTGGAAGATGGAGCTGACCCCGCCACTGCAAAAGGTTTTTCCCCGGTACATGGATATTGTCCGTCGGGAAGTTCGGGCACTACTCAATCTTTGATTTTACAAAGGAGTGCGAAGGTGGAAAAAATTGTCGTATCGGTTCTGGGACAGGATCGTCCGGGCATCGTGGCCTCTGTCTCGAACATTCTCTATGCTCATGGGTGCAATATCGAGGACCTCACCCAGACTATCCTGCAGGCGGAATTCGCGGCAATTTTGCTTGTTGATTGCCCGGAGTCCTGTCTGGATGTTCTTGAGAAAGAGCTCGTAAAAGCACTCGAACCGCTGGATCTGAGCGTTTTTCTGCGTCCCGCGGCATCGACCGATGGTCATGGATGCAAAACATGCAATCCCCTTGTCGTCACTACGAGCGGACCCGATTGTTCGGGCCAGGTGGCCAGGGTTTCCGAGGTCATCAACCGGGCCGGCGGCAATATTACCGAGCTCAAGGCCGTCAGCCATATGGACACGGATGATGCCACTTTCATCATGATTTTCGAGGCCGATTTTCCGGTTTCCTCGGACCAGGGGGCATTTCGGGGCGACCTTGGTACCACGTGTCGGGAACTCGGGCTCGATTATTCCGTGCAGCACCGGGAAATTTTCGAATCCATCAATCGGATTTAATCAGGGAAAGAATCGATAACGGGTAACGGAGCGGAGATGCCGGGCTGTTACAAATGAGGAAAGAGCATGCTTACTGAACGCGAAGTCCTGTCGACCATAGAGATGGTCAAGAACGAGCACCTGGATGTGCGCACTGTCACCCTGGGTATCAATCTGTTCGATTGTGCCTCGGATGATCTGAACCGTTTTCAGGACAAAATTTACAACCGGATCACCGGCTTGGCCGCAAATTTGGTCAAGGTGTGCGATGAGATTGGGGATATTTACGGGATTCCCATTGTCAATAAACGCATTGCCATAAGCCCCATCGGTGTAGTCGGGGCACCGTTTTCTTCTTCCCAGATGGTGTCTATCGCCAGGACACTGGACCGGGCCGCCAAGGAGGTGAACATCGACTTCATCGGCGGATTCGGGTGTTTGGTCCAGAAGGGGATGGCTCCGGGGGATGTTTCCCTTATCGAGTCCATTCCCGAGGCCCTGACCATGACCGACCGGATATGCGCTTCCGTGAATGTGGCCACGACCCGTGCAGGGATCAATATGGACGCCGTGGCCAAGATGGGAAAAATCATCAAACAGGCCGCCGACATGACCTCGGACAAAGACGGGCTCGCCTGTGCCAAACTATGCGTGTTCTCCAATATTCCGCAGGATGTTCCCTTTATGGCCGGAGCGTATCTGGGCGTTGGGGAACCTTCCTCCGTGATCAATGTGGGGGTCAGCGGTCCCGGTGTGGTCAAAAAGGCCATTGATCGGGCGTTGGTAAGCAATCCCGATGCCTCCATCGGTGAGATTTCCGAGGTCATCAAGCAGACCGCCTACAAGGTAACCAGGGCCGGACAGCTCATCGGCAAGAATGTGGCCAAAAAATTGGGCGTGCAGTTCGGGATCGTGGATCTCTCCTTGGCCCCGACACCCAATGTGGGAGACAGCGTGGGTGAGATTTTCCAGGCTATCGGTCTGAGAAATATCGGCGTGCCCGGCTCCACCGCCATACTGGCCATGCTCAACGATGCCGTGAAAAAGGGCGGGGCCTTTGCCAGCTCACGGGTCGGGGGACTGAGCGGGGCCTTCATTCCGGTGACAGAAGATCTGAATATTGCAGAGGCTGCCAGCTGTGGTGATCTCTGTCTGGAGAAACTCGAGGCCATGACCGCGGTCTGTTCGGTGGGGCTGGATATGGTTGCCCTGCCCGGTGACACCCCTGCAGAGACCCTTTCGGCGATCATCGCCGATGAGATGGCCATCGGTATGATCAACAAAAAGACCACGGCCACGCGGATTATTCCCGTACCCGGCAAAAAGGCCGGGGATTTTGCCCGGTTCGGTGGTTTGCTCGGCGAGGCGGAGATCATGCCCGTACGGTCGCCCGGAGGGTCAGATGTTTTTGTCCGCAGGGGAGGGCTCATTCCCGCGCCCCTGCAGAGTATGATCAATTAAGTCGTGACGGCCCGTGGGGAGGCCGGAACGTGCTGTCTTGCCTCCAGAAAATATTTTGTATATCATATTTTACTTTTCCATGAATATGGAAAAGGTACCAACCATGCCGTGCACAAGGGAGAACCAGATGGAAGCACAGGAAAAGGACATGCGGACGGAAACCCAGGCGGTCAATTATGCCGAAGAAGTGCAAAAGGACCTGATCGATACGCGCAAGGATTCGGGCAAGGTGGCCATCGCCATTTCCATCATGTCCATTATCTTATTGGTCGTGTTCTATTTTGGTTTTCGACAGAATCTCACGGAACTCAGGCACAAGGTGGAAACGCTGAACGGATTGCAGCCCCGTGTCGTTACCCTGGAGCAGGACGTGGCCTCACTCAAGACCTTGCCCCAAAAAACGAAATATATGCTCATGGGGACCATGACCCGGGAAATGGCCAACACGGCCGACTATCTAGGAAGCCAGGCCGCTTCCAAGGAACAGGCCGCCAAGATCCGGCAGGCAAGAAAGCTTCTTGAAGAGATCCGGCAAGAGTTTGCCGCCGCTTCTGAATAATGCGTATATAAAGAAATCCCGGAAAATTTTCCGGGATTTTTTTTTGGATTTTAGGACAAACAGGGCTCATGACTGGTAGAGCAAAAAGACCGCACGCATCGGGACGGTATGCCCGGACGACCGGTCGGATGGTATATCTGCAAAATTGACGGAGGGATGGCCATCTTTGCCAGCCGCGCCTATTGATGCTGTTTTACCACCGATAGCGAGAGCACGGGCCCAAACCGTAATGGAACCATGACCGGTATAGATGTTTTTTTGGCCAGAGCTGATGATTACAAGCGGGTCGAGTCGCGTGTCTTCCGGCTTCTGGATGCATTGCAGGTTCCCGTTCCGTCCGGTGGCTATATTCTTATCAAACCCAACCTCATCTCCTCTCGTAACGCCTCTCTTTCCTGCACCCACCCCCAGATAGTCCGGTCCGTGGCCCGGTATTTCCTCGACAGAGGGTGCTCCGTGGTCGTTGGGGATTCTCCCGCCTTTGGTTCGGCCCGTAAGGTTGCCTCATCTTATGGGTTGCTCGATGCCCTCCGGACCCTTGATCTTCGATTCGTGACCCTAGACCATCCTGTACAAACGTGTTTCGGCCCTTTTACTTCCGGAATCTCCAAATGGGCCCTGGATGCCGCCTTGGTGGTCAACCTGCCCAAACTCAAGGCCCATTGCCAGATGCGTGTCTCCGCAGGCGTGAAAAATCTTTTCGGCACGGTCTGCGGGTTTAGAAAGCCGCTGATCCATTTCAGGCACGGAGACAGGAAGGCGCGGTTTCCGGCCTTTTTTGTCCATCTCATGAGCGTGCTCCCCAGGACGATCACCCTTATGGATGGTATCACGGCCATGCACAGGACAGGGCCGACCCATGGCGAAGAGTTTGCCGGGAGATTGCTCGGGGCTGCCCATGATACCGTTGCGTTGGATACTGCCGTGTACACGTTGCTCGGTTTGGGGCCCAAGGATGTGTTTCTTTGGCAGGAGTGTGTCCGGCAGGGGATCCCGGGGGCGTTCCCCGAGAATTTGAGCTATCCTTTAGAAACAAAGGAATCCTTTGCATTTGAGGGGTTCGAAGTCCCGAAGGAACTCCGGCCCCAGGTCTTTGGCCCCAAACGATTGGTGCGCAGCCTGTGCAAACGGCTGTTTGGGTAGGGAAAATCCAAGGCAGGACGGCAGATGTCCGCAGGGGCAGACCCTGCACGCTAACGGACATAACTGGATGTAGGTTTTACCGATTTCCGGGGGACGTGGAAAATACACGAAAGCACGACGGAACACGTCATTCCGGACTTGGAGCACACCATGTTGTCCTTGACCCGGGATTTCTCCCCGTTGGGCGTTGTTCTGATGTCTTGGGCAAGCTCTTTGAGTCCTCAAGATCCCGGTTTTCGCCGGAACGACGGCCATCAACGAGACTTTGGCCCCAAAAGGACCAAGGCATGCCTTGTCCCTATGCTCTATTATCGGCCTTTGGCAGCTCCATGATTTCTTTGTAGTTGGTCATCCAAAAAAGAACCAGCGATGCAGCCGCGCCCAAGGCGTCGGCGAGCATGTCCTTTTGGGCGTCCCAGGGATCTCCCTGGATACCGAGAAAGGCCGTGCCCGCATCGGGGGCCATGATCAGGACGAAGAACCATTCCAGGATCTCATAGCCGGCGGCTACGAAGAAGATGAAGAACAGGGGGAAGAGGGTCAGGATGGTTTTGGATACGACCCAACGTCGGCGCAGGAGGAGTTCGGCCGCGGCAAAGGCGTAAAAGCCTACGCTGAAATGGGCGATGCGGTCAAAGTGGTTGCGGGCGGAACCGAAGGTCTCCGTGATCAGCCCAAAGGGTACCCGGGAAAAGGTATAGTGGGCCCCGATGGTGTGCAGAAAAATCAGGACGGCCATGAGCCCATAGGCCGTGTTCGAGAACCGGTGTGTCCTGAATGTGAGCACCAGACCGAGGACGATGAGCACGATGGGTAGGTTTTCGGCGACCCAGACTCCGCGGTCGTGGGGGGCATAGCCGAGAAGGACGAAAACCACCCCATAGATTCCCAAAAGGAGATGCGGGATGCCAAAGGGACAGTGGAGAATAGCCGTGGAGCGATCCTGGTCGTCATTGCGCATTGTACTCTCTTGCTCGGTTTGAAGGAGGGGAGGTCGGACTGATAATCATGAGGAACAGATATCGTTGTTGACCGATACGGATGGTTTGGTGGGCGGACCATCTAGGTGTTGGTACATCTGCCTGATGTCCGGAGTTTTTCTTTTTCATCACGTACAACACACAATTTCAAAAAGCCAGATTCCGCTGCAAGGGAAAGAACAAGGCAGAGTGCAACGATGGCCACCCCGGGAAGGTGCATGAACCGGGGGAGGATAACCATCGACCCCACCAGGACGGATGCGCTGACCAGGACCGCATAGGTCACGGCCGTGGTGTGGCGATTAGTGACCAGGATCCCCCGGAACCATGCGATGGTAACGGTCAGTAGAGGGACCAGGGCAAGGACGATCAGGGGGGAGCGGACAAAGGAGAGAAGGTGGTCCGAGAGCCCCGAGACCCCGCCGAACCAGAGCCAACGGAGCGGTTCGGACATGGCGGCCGCGAAAAAACACAACGTCAGCGTTGTGCCCAGAATCCGGGTGAACCGTTCCAATACAGGGTACCCGCCCTTGCGGGGCAGAAGGGCCACAACCGCTTCCTGATAGGAAAAGCACGGGGTCTGGAACATGGCGGTGAATCCCATGAGCACCGGCCAGATGGCCAGGGATTCCAAGGGATGGTCCATCCTGGCCAGTCCGATGGACATGACCGGCTGGACGGCCAGGCCGATCATGGAGGTCAGGGCCAGGGGGACATAGAACCCGAGAAGGCGGGACCAGGTCAGGTGGCTTGCCCCATCGTCGGGGATCTCCACCCTGACTACCCGGCGGGCAAAGAACCAGGTGACCACCGCCCCGGTGACCACTCCACAGCTCAGGGCCAGAGCGCCCAGGCAGGCCCCTGAAAAAACAGAAAAGAACGAGCCTATTCCCAGCGTGGCAGCGATGGCCACCAGTCTACTGGTCATGGTCAGGGGGATGATGGAGGTGTGCCCGTAACCGATGAGGATCCCTTGCCACAGCCGCCGGTAGGCGATGGCCACGGTCCATGGGGTCATGATCAGGAAGGCGCACCTTGTCGTTTCCACGATTTCCGCTGGCGCATGGATGATCCCGGTGACGATGAGGTCGAAAAGGGGAGTGACGGCGATGGCCAGATGGATGAGGGAGAGGGCCCATCCTGCAATGTGGGTAAAGCCGAGGAGTCTCCTATAGGATTGTCGGCTCTTTGCAAGGACATTGGCGGCCGAGAGGAGCTGGATGATCGGCCCCTCGATGATCAGCGAGAGGGCAAAGGTCAGCCCAAAGGCGGCCAGGTTTTCCTTTGTTTCCGGAAGCCGGGCAATGACGGCTGCGATGGTCGGTTGTTCGATGCCCATCATCAGCCAGACCAGGGCCAGTGGGAGCCAGAACGTGAAGATGACCGGGAGTGAGAGCGTATCGTTTTTGGGCATGGGTGGGCGTTGGGCCGGATTGGGGATGATAAAGGGGCTATACGGAAATCTATGCGTGCTTATCCTTATGTACCGGTAGTCTGCCTTAGAGGAACGGGGTGCTGTTGGCAAGGCAGGCCAAGCAGAGATCGTGGATGACAGGCCGGGGCGTGTTTGGCTTTGGACAGCTTTGGTGGTAGATGGGTCAAGCCGACCTGACAAACGGGGATCGCTCCGGCAGAAGCATACTATTTTAACGACAACTATTTGATTTACCAAGGTAGACCATGCCCACCTCTCTGGTCATTCAACTGGCACGCTTCGGGGACCTCGTGCAGACCAAAAGACTCATTGCTTCTTTGGTCGGGCAAGGGGCTGGTGACGTTCATCTTGTAGTCGATCATTCCTTGTGTAAACTGGCCGAGCTTGTCTATCCGAAGGCCACGGTCCATGGTGTCCGGGCGCATGGCGGGAAACATATGCAGGACGGCCCGTTTCTGACGGAAACGATGGCAGCATGCGCCGACCTTGGGGACACCAACGCCGATCAGGTTTTCAATCTCAATTTTTCAGGGCTGAACATGGCCTTGGCCTCCCTGTTTGATCCCGGTCTCGTCCGGGGGTACAGAATGGAACATGGCCAGTGGCGCAAGGATGCATGGGCGGAAACCGGGTTTCGACTTTCAGCCGGCAGGCAGACTTCTCCCCTCAATCTTGTCGATCTCTGGGCAGGATACGCAGACGACACCATACCTCCCGAAAAGGTCAATCCTGCTGCCCGGGCCGGAGGTGGGGGGATAGGCGTGGTGCTGGCCGGGCGCGAGTCCAGACGTTCCCTGGATGCCAGGACCCTTGCCCTGTTGACCGCTGCTGCCCTGGAACGGATCGGTCATGGCCCTGTTCTTCTTCTGGGAACCCGTGCAGAATCACGCATGGCCAGGGATCTGCGAACCTTTCTCCGGCCTGCCGTGGACCGAGAGGTCCGTGATTTGACCGGTAGAACCGATTGGCAGGAGCTTGTGGACCATGTCCAAAAGCTCGATTTGCTGCTCACCCCCGACACGGGCACCATGCACTTGGCCGCCCATCTGGGTGTTCCTGTAATGGCCTTTTTTCTGGCCTCAGCATGGTGTCACGAGACCGGACCCTATGGTCAGGGGCATGTCGTGGTTCAATCTGTCCAGCCCTGCGCTCCCTGTAGAGAGGGAGATGCATGCCAGCATCAGGTCCGTTGCGCCGCCTCTTTTGCTTCACGTTCGTTGCTCCGGTACGTCTCCGGCAGATCGATCAAAGACTGGTCCGATGATTTGGCACTTTTTTCGACCGCGTTCGACAGGCTGGGGATTGCCTGTCATCCCCTGGCAGGTCGCGATGCATTCCGGGAACGGCGCCGGATTCTGCGGGAGCTCGTCACCGTGCACAAACACCTTGGTGCTGAAGTCGACCATCCTGCTCCAGCCGAGGTGCTCAAAGAATTTTATCGCGAAAGAGATTGGATGGTTCGAGAATCTACGACCATGTTGTGATAATATTGGTTGTTGCACCCTGAAAAAACGTTGCCACTTTGTAGCTATTCAGGTCACAATGTTACTGTTACGACATGGTAAAATTTATCGTCAAAACCGAAACTGAGTGCTGATCAAAACAATGAGAAACTGGAGGATGTAAGAAATGTAGGGAATGAGGCAACTATTCAGATTAAAATCCGAAAAGAGGTAACTATTTGAAATATATTGTTAAAATTTTTTATTGGCCCGTAGATTTCAGAAATTTAGGGATTTCAGATAGGTAAGAAATGAGAGACCCCTATGCTAACCGCCTACAATCTCGAAGATGTAAAAATCTCTTAACGTTCTAAAATTTCTAAAATTTCCAATTCTGATTCTTAAAAAATGTACCTGAATGGTTACGTTATTTTTAGAACCGAATTTTGGCCGGTTGCCGTCATCTATCCCGTAGGGGGCAGTTCAGGAATTGCCCGTTTTTCCGAGCCCCGGGAGGCGAGGGAAAACAATCTGTTCAGTCCAGACCAAGCCATACCGAGGATTCAACCGTTATTCCCATCGAGCACCCCATGACCACCATGACCTCCCCCATCCGTGTTCTTGTTGTCCTTCCCTTCTACGGAGGCTCCCTGCCTATAGGCCGCTATTGCGTCAGCGCTCTGCGTTCCATGGGGCATATCGTTGAAACCTTCGAGGCCCCCGCATTTTTTGACGGCTACAATGCTCTGGAAAAACTCCGTGTGGGCATGGACCGGTTGGAGTACCTCCAGAATAGCTACCTGCAGCTGTTGTCCACGGCCGTGCTGGCCAAGGTGGAAACATTCGAGCCCGATCTCGTCCTGGCCCTGGCCCAGGCCCCCATGAGTCGGCAGGCACTGAAAAGGTTGCACCGGGACAATGTGCCAACGGCCATGTGGTTCGTGGAAGACTATAGTGTCTTTACGTACTGGCGGGGTTTCGCTCCCTTGTATGATTATTTCGCCATCATCCAAAAGGAGCCCTTTGAGCATGAGCTGGAAAAGATCGGGGTGACCAACCATCTCTATCTGCCCATGGCCGCCCAGCCGGATTTTCACCGGCCCCTGGAACTTCCCCCGGCCGAACAACGGGCATTCGGGAGTGACCTCTCTTTTTTGGGGGCCGGGTACCCGAACCGACGGTTGGCCTTCCGGGAATTATTGGGATATAATTTTAAAATCTGGGGGAACGAGTGGGAGGGGGAGCCGACCCTGCAGGAGATCGTCCAGCGCGGCGGGGCCAGGATTTCCCCCGAAGAGTGCGTCAAGATATTCAATGCCGCAAAGATCAACCTGAATCTGCACTCGTCCATTAAGAGGAATACCCTGGTAGGGGACGGTGATTTCGTCAATCCCAGGACCCTTGAACTGGCCTGCTGCGGTGGTTTCCAACTCGTTGACCGCCGGACCCTGTTGCCCGAGCTTTTTGCCGAAGATGAGATGGCCACCTTCGGCTCCATGGATGAGCTGTTCAAGAAGATCGACTATTTTCTGGCTCATCCCGAGGAACGTGAATGTTTTGCTGAGCGTGCCAGAACCAGGGTGCTCAGGGATCACACCTATGCCGTCCGCATGCAGACGCTGATCGATCATATTGCAGCCGATCGGGAAGGGTGGCCAGCCAAACGGGATGATTCTGCAGGCTGGGCAACGGAACTGGACGAGGATCTGCGTGGCGAACTTAAATGTTTGCTTGAAAGGCTTCAGCTCCCCTTACGGTCGTCCTTCAAGGACGTTGTCTGGGCCATTAGGCAGCAGCAGGGCAAGCTCTCGCGGGTGGAGACGGCCATCTTGTTTCTGGATGAATGGAAGAAGCAGTATGGTGGAGAAGGGTAGAGTCGTGGAACATCACCCTTGTCGGCTTGGGAAATATCGAGTCAATGACGGATTGATCCTGTTTCTTCCTCCTGGGAACGCCGAGCGTCTGCTCGGCAATGCGTTTCCGCCATGTTCAGGTGCTACAGGCGTACCCTTCAGACATTGCTCGAAAGCCCGACCAGACGGTCGGCGTTCCCAGGGAAAGGCATTTTTGTCGGCTTTCTGATTGGGTCCGGGTTTTTCTTCGCGTGCCTTCGCGCCCTCCGTGGTTATATTTTTTTTGTCGGTCCTTCCATTTGCCAACCCTACCCCTCTTGGGTATGGACCCGTGATCCATCGACGATTTCATCTCACCGCATCCCTTGCTGAGGATGTGTCCAAGGAACGATCATGAAAAAACCAACCATCGGTCTCAGCCTGGAAGGGCTTCCGTTCATCGGTCTCACGGCCCTGCTTACTCTGGTCTTTGCCCTGCTCGAGTGGGCCATTCCGGCCCTGCTCGCCTTTGTGCTCCTCTTTTTTGTCATGAATTTTTTCCGCGATCCCGAGCGGGTCCCCCCCCAGGAAAAGGGCGTGGCCGTCTCGCCGGCCGACGGCAAGGTGGTCAAGATCGAGACCATGCGCGATCCCTTTACGGGCAAGGAGCGTACGACCATCTGCGTGTTCATGAACGTGTTCAATGTCCACGTAAACAGGGCTCCGGTGGACGGGACCGTCGACGAGATCCGTTATTATCCGGGCAAGTTCTTCAACGCCTCGTTCGATAAGGCCTCAACTGATAATGAGCGCAACGCCGTGAGGATCATGGACGAGGACGGCAAGTCCTGGACCGTGGTCCAGATAGCCGGTCTCATTGCCAGGCGGATCATCTGCTGGACGGAATCCGGCGATAGCATAGCCCGGGGGGAACGGTTCGGTCTGATCAAGTTCGGATCCAGGCTTGACCTTTATCTGCCGGGTAGCTATGAGCCAACCATACGCATCGGCGATACCGTATTTGCCGGGCAGACCGTCCTGGCCTCAAAAAAACACGTTTAACCCTATCTTCCAGAGAACATTCACGAGCGAATATTGATCATGCCCAGCCAGAAACCCATCCACAAAGGATTTTATATCCTGCCCAACCTCATGACAACGGCCAGCCTGTTCACGGCCTTTCTGGGCATATTGTGGGCGATTGACGGGCAGATAGAAAAATGCGCACTGGCCGTTCTGTTCAGTTGTCTTTTTGATGGGTTGGATGGAAAGGTTGCTCGGCTGACCAATTCCGCCTCGGATTTCGGGGTCCAGTTCGATTCTCTGGCCGATCTTGTCGCCTTCGGGGTCAGCCCGGCGATCATGATCAACCTTTGGCAGACCCACGCTTTTGGCCGTTTGGGGCTCGTTTCTTCATTTATGCTCATCGTTTGCGGGGCGTTGCGTCTGGCCCGGTTCAATGTCCAGGTGAACGTGGTCTCCAAGAAATTTTTTGTAGGGCTGCCCATTCCTGCCTCCGCCTGCACCCTGGCCTGTCTTGTCCTTTTTGCCCCCTATCTGCCTGAAAACGTGGCAACGACCGTGTTACCCGCATTCTGTGTCGGATTGGCTATAGTCCTCTCCCTGCTCATGGTCAGCAATGTCCGCTATGCTTCTTTCAAGGATTTCGAGGTGGTCAAGGCCCATCGTTTCAGCGCCACGGTGACCGTGATCATGCTTTTTGTTCTGGTGGCTTCGGAACCGAAGCTGCTCGGGTTCGTCTTTTTTATTGGCTATATTCTTTCCGGGCCCATTTATTCCTACATTATTCTACCCCTACTACGGTCCTACAAACTACGGAGACCGTCCGCCAAGCTATCATAAACTAGCTCAGCACATCTGCACCACCAACATAGTTGGAGCGAGACGAGTCGGAACCATTCCTTCTCGTCTTTTTTTTTGAGCATGCGGACGGTCGTTGTTAAGAAGGTGTTTTCGGACAGGGGGCACCTGACAATTCCATAGTCGTATCCAAAACGATCATCTTCGCATGCCTCTATTCTCACCACCCAAGCCGGAGGAAACCATGGAAGAGAGCATCTTCATTTTCGACACCACATTGCGTGACGGCGAGCAGTCTCCCGGAGCCACCATGAACCTGCGGGAAAAGATCCGCTTGGCCCGTCAGCTGGAACATCTCGGCGTGGACATCATCGAGGCCGGATTTCCGGCAGCCAGTCCCGGAGATTTCGAGTCGGTTCGGGCTATCGCCGCAGAGGTCAGGGAGTGCCAGGTTGCAGGACTCTGCCGGGCCATCAAGCCTGATATCGACAGGGCCTGGGAGGCTATACGGGCCGCGGCAGATCCGCGTATCCATACCTTTCTCGCCACCTCGGACATCCATATGCGGCACAAGCTGCGCAAGGACAAGGACCAGGTCCTGGAAATGGCCAGAGAGGCCGTGACACATGCCGCCTCCTTGACCTCCAATGTAGAGTTCTCAGCCGAGGATGCTTCCAGGTCCGATCCGGAATTTTTGGCCAGGATCGTTGAATTGGCCATCTCCTGCGGGGCCAAGGTGATCAATATTCCAGATACTGTTGGCTATGCCCAGCCCGAAGAATTCAGGGAACTCATCACCTATCTCTTGAACAATGTTTCCAACAGTGATCAAGCCATCTTCAGTGTACATTGTCACAATGACCTTGGTCTGGCGGTGGCCAACACCGTAGCGGCCATCGGTGCCGGGGCCAGGCAGGCCGAGGTGACCCTTTGCGGGATCGGTGAGCGGGCCGGGAACGCGGCCCTGGAAGAATTGGTCATGGCCCTGGACGTCCGTTCCGATGTCTACGGATTGACCAACAAGATCAAGAAGGAGCAGATCTATCCTTCCTGCCGCCTCCTTTCCATGATCATCGGTCAACCCATCCCGCCCTATAAGTCGATCATCGGAGACAACGCCTTTGCCCATGAATCGGGTATCCATCAGGACGGGATTCTCAAGAATCGACAGACCTACGAGATCATGACCCCCGAGCATATCGGCCGGACGACAACGGATATGGTTCTGGGCAAGCATTCAGGACGGCATGCCCTGAAGGAACGTTTGGAGGGGTTGGGCTACAAACTCTCCGAAGAGCATCTGGATATCGTCTTTGCGGCCTTCAAGAAGCTGGCGGACAGAAAAAAGGAAGTATTTATCGAGGATATCGAGGCGGTGGTCCTTGAAGAGGTCTTCAGGTTGCCGGACAAGTATCGTCTGATCTATCTCAGCGCCATGTCCGGGAACATGGCTATTCCCACGGCGGTGATCAAAATGGAGATCGACGGCGAGGAAAAACAGCTGGCCGGGTTCGGAGAAGGGCCCATCGATTCTGTATTCAACGCTATTTGTCAGCTTGTGGATACGCAGCCCGATCTGCTCAGATACAGCGTCAATGCCATCACCGGCGGTTCCGATGCCCTGGGCGAGGTGACGGTCAAACTGGGCGAGGGGGAGAAAACATCGGTCGGCAGGGCATCCGACCCCGACGTCATCATTGCCAGCGCCAAGGCGTATATCAATGCACTCAATCGATTGGCAAAAAAGGAAGAAGAGGAGATCATATGCACCAGACCTTAGCTGAAAAAATCCTTCAGGCCCACTGCAGCGAGAAGATCACCGGTCCGGGCCAGATCGTGAAATGCGCAATTTCGCTGGCCCTGGCCAATGATATTACCGCACCCCTTGCCATCAAGTCCCTGAAGGCCATGGAGGTGGACAGGGTTTTTGATACCTCCAAAGTGGTTTTGGTCTGCGACCATTTTACCCCGAACAAGGACATTGCCTCGGCCGAACAGGTCAAGTTCGTTCGGGAATTTGCTCGGGCCCAGGGAATCGTTCACTACTATGAAGGCGGGGAGGTGGGAGTCGAGCACGCCCTGCTTCCGGAATTGGGGATCGTCGGGCCGGGCGACATCGTGGTCGGGGCCGACAGCCATACCTGCACCTACGGCGGACTGGGTGCCTTTGCAACGGGGCTGGGGAGCACGGATGTTGCCGCGGCCATGGCTCTGGGAGAAACCTGGTTCAAGGTTCCCGAGACTATTCGAGTGGAGATCACCGGCGACCCGGGACCGTTCATTACGGGCAAGGATCTGGTACTCAATCTGATCGGAAGAATCGGGGTTTCCGGTGCCCTGTACAGGGCCCTGGAATTTGGCGGTTCCGTGGTCGACACCATGGGGGTGGAGGGCAGGATGACCATGGCCAATATGGCCATCGAGGCCGGGGGCAAGGTCGGGCTCTTTCCCGTGGACGGGACCACCCTGAATTATACGCGTGACCATGGGCGGGGCGGAGATGGGCCTCTGGCCCCGGACACGGACGCCTCGTATGCTCAGGTGGTCAATATCGACGTGACCGGCATGGCCCCACAGATCGCCTGTCCCCATCTGCCGGACAATGTCAAACCGGTCAGCGAGGTGCGCAATACCAGGGTGGATCAGGTGGTCCTTGGTTCGTGTACCAACGGCCGCATCTCGGATCTGCGCCGGGCAGCCAAACTCATCAAGGGCAAAAAGGTGGCCAAGGGAGTCCGCTTTGTTGTCCTGCCGGCCACTCCCGGCATCTACAAACAGGCCCTCAGGGAGGGGCTTGTCGAGACGTTCATGGACGCTGGTGCCATTGTTGGCCCCCCCACCTGTGGCCCCTGCCTGGGCGGTCACATGGGTATCCTGGCCGGCGGCGAAAAATGTCTGGCCACGACCAACAGGAATTTTAAGGGCCGCATGGGCAGCCTGCAGGCCGAGGTCTATCTTGCAGGTCCCGATGTCGCCGCGGCCACTGCGGTTGCCGGGGAGATCGTGCATCCTGAGGCGATATAAACAGCAGTTTCAGGTTTTAAGATTTAGGTTTTAGGGAAAGGATGTGAAGGGGTAAGGGTTGAGGAAGATACGGAGACGGGAGGCAGGAGAACACCTAACACCTAACACCAAAACGTAAAACCGTATTCAACCAAGGAGAAACAATGCATTTTTCCGGACAGGTACATAAGGTCGGTGACCATATCGATACGGATGCCATCATTCCGGCCAGGTTCTTGGTCACTTCGGACGTCAAGGAACTCGGGGCCGCGTGCATGGAGGGGCTGGCCCCGGGCTGGGTCGATCGGGTCAAAAAGGGCGACATCATGGTTGCCGGAGAGAATTTCGGGTGCGGCTCCTCCCGGGAACACGCTCCCCTGGCCATTCTCGGCGCTGGCATGCCCGTGGTCGTGGCCCACAGCTTTGCCCGTATTTTTTACCGCAACGGGTTCAACATGGGGCTGCTTCTTCTTGAAGTCGGCGATCAGATAGACGGGATCGACGACGGGGACGGGCTGGATATCCAGGTCGAGGAAGGGGTCATCAAAAATGTGACCAAGGGAACCGAAATCCGGTTCCAACCCATCCCCGCGTTCATGCAGGGACTCCTGCAGGGGGGGGGGCTCATCGAATACGTGAAGCGGCAGAAATCTGCGTAAGGAACGTGTAGCGGGATTATGTGCAGATGCCGTATTTTCAAAGGCCAGACGGGTGAATCCACGTATCCAGTGTCAGATACGGCACCATCTATCCTATATCTTATCTCCTTTTTTTCTTTCCCCGAGGTCCATCATGCAAAAAAACATATCTCTTCTTCCCGGTGACGGGATCGGTCCGGAGATCGTTGCCCAGACCATGAAGGTGCTTGAGGCCGTGAACCAACGGTTCGGCCATTCATTGACTACCGAGACCGCCCTCATCGGCGGGGCGGCCATCGATGCCAAGGGCGTTCCCCTTCCGGACGGAACCGTGGAAACATGCAAGCGGGCCGACGCGGTTCTGCTCGGCGCGGTCGGCGGTCCCAAATGGGACGAAATCGAGCGGGATATCCGGCCCGAACGGGGGCTTCTGGCCATCCGCAAGGAGCTCGGACTGTTCGCCAACCTGCGTCCTGCCATGCTTTTCCCCGAGCTCGCCCAGGCATCGTTTCTAAGGCCCGACATCGTGGCCCGGGGGATCGACATCATGGTCATCCGGGAACTCACCGGCGGGATCTATTTTGGCGAACCCAAGGGATTCGAGACCCGTGACGGGGAGCAGGCTGCCCTGAACACCATGGTCTACAAGCTTTCCGAAGTAGAACGCATCGCCCGGATCGGTTTCGAGACGGCCATGAAGCGGGGCAAGCGGCTGTGCAACGTGGACAAGGCCAATGTGCTCGAGGTCTCCCAGTTGTGGCGGGAGACCGTGGTCCGCATTGCGGCCGATTATCCCGAGGTGGAGCTGACCCACATGTACGTGGACAACGCAGCCATGCAGCTGGTGCGTGATCCGTCCCAATTCGACGTCATTGTCACCGGCAATCTTTTTGGGGACATCCTTTCCGATGAGGCGGCCATGCTCACCGGGTCCATCGGTATGCTTCCCTCGGCTTCACTGGGTGCGGGCAGTCCCTGTCTCTATGAACCCATCCACGGCTCGGCCCCGGACATTGCCGGAGAGGACAAGGCCAACCCCCTGGCGACCATCCTCTCCTTGGCCATGATGTTGCGTTACTCCTTTGATATGCAGGACGAGGCCCAGACCATAGAGACTGCCGTCCGCAATGTCCTCAAGGCCGGATACCGAACCGGCGATATCATGGAAGACGGCCAGACTCTGGTCGGCGGTGAGAAGATGGGAGATCTTGTTGCTGGGGAGATATAGGAAAGGGAGGGAGACAGGGGGGAACGGAGGACTCGACATTGCTATGCAACGAATCCTTATCCACATCCTCATCTTTTTGTATCTTTTGTCTATTTCCTCATGCTCCACCCGAGAGATCCTTTCCGTGACCACTGCGACTGTTTCCGGGGATGTCACTGCGGTCGGAAGACTGGCCGTGCGCAAGGGCGTCTATTATGTCTCCCATCCACAGGTAGTGGCTGCCCGGTTGAAGGAATTCGCCGACATGCTCGACCGGTTCCGCAAGGCGGTCACGCCGGAGTGGGGGGAGGAGGAGACCAGAGAGCCGACGGCCAAGACCTATGTGAAGTACACCCAGAATTATATGGCTCGGGCACGGGTGGATTTCGACAAGGGGACCGTTACCGTGGAAACCCTGGATAAAAAGCAGCCCGCCTCGAGTCTGCACGAGGCCCTTGTCACCGTATTGCTCACTCCGAGTGATCCACGGGGTGTGGATCTGTACTCGGACAAATCCGTGGTCCTCGGCGAGAGCCCGTTTCTGTACGGGGAGGTCCTGGACCGGGACGGTAAGCCTGTTCGCTGGGAATGGCGGGCCAACCGGTTTGCCGATGTTCTTGTCCGCGAGGAGATGGAATCACGGAAGATCACCGCCGATGGGCACAGGAAAACCATCCATTATGTGACCATCCCCATGGTCAAGGACCATCTTCTGGTCCGTGCCCGCAAGTTCAAACCCCATGTTCTGGAGTGTGCCGGAAAATACAATGTCAGCCCCAACCTGATGTATGCGATCATGAAGACGGAGAGCGATTTCAACCCGTTCGCGGTCAGCCATGTTCCGGCCTACGGATTGATGCAGATCGTTCCGGCAACGGCCGGCCAGGATGTGTCCGGGTTCCTCGACGACAACCAGGGGGTTCCCTCCCGGGATTTTTTGTTTGAGCCCGGGAACAACATCCGGTACGGGGCAGCCTACCTGCATATCCTCAATTACAAATACCTGGCAAAGATCACCGACCCTGTCTCCCGGGAATATTGCGTCATCGCGGCGTACAACGGAGGGGCCGGTTCCGTGCTCAGAACCTTTTCCAAAAATCGGGACAGGGCGCCGGCCAAGATCAACCGCATGCATCCGGGCGAGGTCTACAAGACCCTGGTGGCCGATCTCCCGGCCCTGGAGACCCGGAGATATGTGCAGAAGGTTGTTTCGGCCAAGAAGGAATTTGTGAAGTTGTAGGGACGGTTTTAGGATTGAAAGGAGACGGGAGGCAGGAGGCGGTGTCCGCCCGGAACCAAAACGGATTGTACCGGGATCATCCGGAGACAGGCCGCTGTCGAATCCTAAAAATCAGTTGTCTTTCCTGTTTCCCGCCTCCCGTCTTCTTTTTTCCTTCCTAACCACCTAGAACATAAAACCACTGTTTACATCTTTTCTGCGTACTGCGCACTTCAAATGTACTTTCTCCAAAACGATAATGAGTGAAGTGAGATACAATGAATCCTGTTAGGTCGCGTACCCTGTTCGGCTACTGGAACGGTACCCGGTATGGCGGTGAGAATATGGAATCGTTGCCTGCCGAGACCCAGAGCATTCTTCTCGAACTCTGTGAGATGAGCAGGGGGGTGCCCGGGAGGAAGATGAATTGTCTTGCCGGGTGGAAGGGTTTTTTCTTGATCGGTCCGAATGCCGATCCTGTGGATATGGCCCGGGCCTATGCCTGCAGGATTCAGGAGACATCCTGCGGCAAGTGTCTGCCATGCCGGACCGGGACGCGGATCATTGCCGATCTGCTGACCAGGATCTGCGACGGGTACGGCCGGGAACAGGATCTCACTGCCATCGAGCGGATGATCGATGTGGTGCGGGCCGGTTCCATGTGCGAGGTGGGGCATCAATCCATTGTCACGGTCAGGGAATTGATCAGCGAATTCCGGGACCGATTTCTGGACGCGGTGGTCAATCCGGTCCGCAGAGACCGCGGGAAGTATGACTTCAAGGTCACGGCCCCGTGTATCGAGGCCTGTCCCGTGCATCTGGATGTTCCCAGATACATCGAATTCATCCGTTCGGCTCGCTATGCCCAGGCTCTGGCCGTGATTCGCGAACATAATCCCCTGCCTGCTGTGTGCGGCCGGGTATGTGTGCGGTTCTGCGAACAGGCCTGTCGGCGGGGCATCTCGGACAATCCCGTGGACATCAAGCACCTCAAGCAATTTGTCTCCGATGTGGAACTCGAGGCGGCCGTACGTCCGGGGCCTGTTCCATGCGATGTTTCGCCGCGGGCCGGTCATGTGGCCATCGTGGGCAGTGGTCCCGCCGGGATCATGGCCGCCTATGTCCTGCTCCAGCGCGGGTACGGGGTCACCCTGTTCGAATCCATGGAGGAACCCGGCGGCATGGCGGCCCTGGGGATTCCCGACTACAGACTGCCGCGTGCGATTCTTCGCGAGGAAATCAGGGGCGTCGAAAATATGGGGGCCACCATCCGGTACTCGACCGCTTTGGGCAGGGATGTCGGCCTGCAGGAACTGCATGACACATTCGACGCCGTCTTCCTGGGTATTGGCACCCAGAACGGTCGTCCCATGGGTATTCCCGGGGAAGAGGAGCATCCCTCGGGCTACATCCTCGGCGTGGAATTCCTGCGTCTGATCAACCTGGGAAGACCTATACGCCGGGGCAGAAAGGCCCTTGTGGTGGGGGGCGGCAACGTGGCCATGGACTGCTCCCGCTCGGCCCTGCGTCTCGGGTTCGACGGGGTTCATCTGGTCTACAGGCGGGATCGGTCCGCCATGCCCGCGGACAAGGTGGAGATCCACGAGGCCGAGGAAGAAGGGGTGAACTACCATTTCCAGGTCAATCCGGTGCGTATCCTCTGCGATCATGACGGGGTGAAGGGTGTGGAGTGCGTGCGTATGCAGCCGGGAAAACCCGACCACAAGGGCAGGCGCAGACCCGAGCCCGTTTCCGGTTCGGAATTCGTCATCCCATGCGATATGGTCATCCCGGCCATCGGGCAGAGCATGGACATGTCCTGGATGGAGGAAGCGTGTGCCCTTAAGACCACGCCGTGGAAGACCATCCAGGTCGATCCCCTGACCATGGCAACCAGTGTTCCCGGCATTTTTGCCGGTGGTGACTGTACCTCGGGACCGGCCACCCTGGTCGAGGCCCTGGCTGCCGGAGAACGGGCCGCACGCGCCATGGATCAGCATATCAGAGGGGTCCCCCATGCCATGGAATGGGACGAACAACTCAGGTATTTCTACAACCTCCTGGCCAGGCTGGACCAGGACGTCGTCGATCGGCCGGCCCGGGGATTCGACAGGATGAAGATGCGTGAGCGCAAGGTGTGTGAACGGATCAGGGATTTTGACCAGGTTGAAGAGGCCATTCCCCCTGAAGACGCCCTGCTCGAGGCGGACCGATGTCTGCGCTGTTACAGGATCGTGATGATCGGCAGGGAAGAGGAGCGTGCTCATGAATAGCAGACAGACGAAGACAAAGGATATCTCCATCACCCTGAATACCATCCCCTGCGAGGGACTCCGCGGCCAGACCATCCTCGAAGTCGCCCGGGCAAACGGCATCCACATCCCGACCCTGTGCTACCACGAACGGCTCAAGCCTATCGGGTCGTGCCGGTTGTGCATCGTGGAGGTGGAGGGGAGCGATTCCCCCGTTGCCGCATGCACCACCCCGGCCAGGTCCGGTATGGTCGTCCGGACCCATACCCCGAAGCTGGAAAAACTCCGCCGGGACACCCTGCTTCTGCTGCTCATGGACCACCGTCTGGAGTGCGATACCTGCGAACTGGACGGGGACTGTCGTGTTCAGGATCTGGCCCGGTGTTACGGGATCACCCAGGCAGAGATCGACCAGATGGGCTTTTGTCCGGTCCCCAAAGGGCCTGTTACCTATGGGGCAACGCCCCTTATCACCTACCATCCGGACCGGTGCATTTTGTGCGGCCGGTGCGTCAAGGCCTGTGAGGAGATCTGCGAGCAGGGGGTGCTCTCCTTTGTGGGCCGCGGAGCCGGGGTTACCATCGGGCCGATCACGCAGGACAAGGGATTTGGAATCGAATGTCTGTCATGCGGAGAGTGCATGGCCGTGTGTCCGGTCAATGGGCTGACCGAGACCCATGTTCTCGACGAGATTCCGGCCGGGGCACGGGTGAAAAAGGTCAGAACCGTGTGTCCCTATTGCGGCTGCGGGTGTGAAATGGATCTCCGGGTGTACAATGATCGTGTCCAGGGTGCCTCGTCCTGCCGGGGCGGGGTCAATGACGGCTCCCTGTGCACCAAGGGGCGGTTCGGTCTGGATTTTATCCATGCTCGGGAACGGCTCACCACGCCCCTTATCCGGGAAAACGGATCTTTTCGTGAGGCTTCCTGGGATGAGGCTCTGGACCTGACGGCTCGGCGATTTCACGAGATCATGCGCGATCATGGCCCAGATTCTCTGGCAGGTCTCAGCTCGGCCCGGTGCACCAACGAGGAAAACTATCTGTTCCAGAAATTCTTCCGCACGGTTCTCGGGACCAACAATGTGGACCATTGCGCCAGGCTCTGACACGCCCCCACCGTGGCCGGTCTGGCCGCGGCACTGGGAAGCGGAGCCATGACCAATTCCATGGCGGAACTGGAAGAGACCGATTGCATTCTGGTGGCCGGGAGCAACACGACCACCACCCATCCCCTGATCGCGGCCAAGATCCGCAGGGCCGTGGAACGCAAGGGGGCCAGACTCATTGTCATTGATCCCAGAAAGGTCGAGCTGGTCCGTTCCGCCCATGTCTGGCTACGTCCCCGGCCGGGTACGGACGTGGCATGGATCAACGGGATGCTCCATTTCATTTTCAAGGAGGGGTTGTGGGACCGGTCTTTTGTCGGAAAACATTGCGAAGGATTGGATGAACTCCGAGATGTCGTTGCCGGCTACACCCCGCACCGTGTGGAACGAATGACCGGTATCCCGGCCGATGACCTCGTCAAGGCAGCCCTTGCGTATGTCCGGTCTCCCAGGGCCATGATCCTGTACACCATGGGCATCACCCAGCACGAACGCGGCACGGACAACGTCAAGAGCCTGGCCAATCTCTGCCTGACCTGCGGCCAGATCGGCCGGCCCGGAACCGGGATCAACCCCTTGCGAGGGCAGAACAATGTCCAAGGGGCCTGTGATATGGGAGCGCTGCCGGGTGTTCTGCCGGGGTATGTGCCTGTGGGTTCGGGCATGGCCACCGCAAGGTTTGGTGATGTCTGGGGAATGCAAACATCATTGCTCGACCGTCCCGGATTGCCGGCAACCAAGATGTTTGGTGCAGCCCGTTCGGGTGACGTCAAGGCCATGTACATCATGGGAGAAAATCCGGTCCTGAGCGAGGCCGACGTTGATCATGTGGTCCAAGGGATCGGTAATCTCGATTTTCTCGTGGTTCAGGATATCTTTCTCACGGAGACGGCCAGCCATGCCCATGTTGTTTTGCCGGGTGTGAGCTTTGCCGAGAAGAACGGGACGTTCACCAATACGGAACGCAGGGTGCAGCGGGTGCGCCGGGCTGTCAGCCCCAGAAACGGATTCCGGGCCGAGTGGAAGATCATTGCCGAGCTGGCCGGGAGAGTCCTGCGTCTCAAGGGCAATCCGGACGCGCTTGGAGCCTGGAATCATGATTCTGCCTGGGAGGTCTTCGAGGAAATCCGGCGGGTCGTGCCGACCTATGCGGGGATCAGCTACGGGCGTCTGGAAGAGGAGGGCGGTCTGCAATGGCCGTGTCCGGATGTTGAGCATCCGGGGACCCGGTTCCTGTATGCCAGAGGATTTCCCAGAGGCAGGGCGAACATGTTCGGCATCGAGTACAACGAGCCCGGCGAGGTGCCCGATGCGGAGTATCCTTTTTATCTGACAACCGGGAGATCGAGATATCATTATCATACCGGGACCATGACCCGGCGTTCACAGGGGCTCGATCAGATGGCCAGGGAAGAGCGGGTAGAGATCCATCCGGATGACGGGGCAAGGTTGGGGCTGGTGGATGGAGATGTGGTCAGAATCGTGTCGCGTCGGGGAGAGGTCACGGCCAGATGCGTGTTGACGGATCGTTCGGCCCCGGGACAGGTCTTTGCGACCTTCCATTTCAGGGAGGTGCCCATCAACCGGTTGACCGGCGATATCACGGATGCGGATTCCGGGATTCCGGCGTTCAAGGAATGTGCGGTGCGGATTGAAAGGATTGGTGAAGAGGAGACGTAGAGGCACGTGGGGCTGCCCCTGCGGAACGTGTATGTTACAAAATGTACATTGGTGTTTTTGGGGATCAATCCTTGTTGTCGTCCTGGTTGCCGAGGTTGAGGCCGGGATACAGTTTCTCGGCGCATTCCGGACAGATGCCGTGGCTGAATTCGGCATCGGAATGGTCGGAAATATATTCTTCGAGCTGTTTCCAGGCCCCCTGGTCGTCGCGGATATTTTTGCAGGACGCGCAGATGGGAATGATCCCTTGGAGCTGTTTGATCTCCTTGAGGGCCTTTTCCAGCTTTTCGATCAGTTCTTCTCGTTCCCTTTCTTTTTTGTTCCGTTCCGTGATGTCATAGACAATGGAGTAGAGGAGTTTTTCTCCCCTGACCGTGATGGGGCCGCTGAACACCTCGACATCTCTGACCTCCCCGCTCGCCAGCATGTGCGGAAAAAGGAAATGGTTCCTGGCCTCCTGCTTGGCCCGTTGCATTTCTTCCCTGACCTGATCCGGGCTGAGTATGTTGATATCCATGATGGACAATCCGGTCAGTTCCTCCCAGGTATACCCGTAATACCGGCATGCCTGGAGATTGGCGTCCATGATCCTCCCCGTTTCGGGGTGGATGATGAGCATGACCGAGTGGCTGTTCTGGAAGAGGCTGGTGTAGATGTCCTGGTTTGTCATTGTCGTGGGCTGGATGATGTTGATTTGGAAAGAGGAGCGATGCCGGGGCGGAAGGTTCCCGGCATCTTCCGTGAATTATTGGAAAACTATCCGGTTATCTCGATTTTGTGAAATCTTTTTTTGCCGGCCTTGAGGAGCAGGCAGCCTGCTTCGATATCCGCACTGGTAACAGACTGGTCGAAGCTGGTGACCTTGTTCCCGTTGATGCTCGCTCCGCCCTGCTTGATCAGCCGTTTGGCCCCGCCGCCGGATGCGCAGAGTCCGGTCGTCTGAAAGAGCTTGAACGCGGGGATCCCTGGTTCGAGTTCTTCGGCAGTCATGGTTGAAGAGGGCACCGACGCCTCGGTCTTCATGGCCTTGCGGGGAACCGTGCTCGACGGCAGCAGGGAGGCGGGAATCTCTTTGGCCCCGAACATGGATGCGGCCGCGGCCTGGGCCTTGTCCGCCTCTTCTTGGCCGTGGGCCAGTTTGGTGGCCTCGTAGGCCAGGATGGTCTTGGCCCGGTTGATGGCTGCGTCCTCGATGGATTCCACCTCCCGGATCTCTTCCAGAGGGAGCAGGGTGAACAGCTTCATGAACCTGGCCACGTCCGCATCCTGGGTGTTCACCCAGAACTGGAAGTATTCGTAAGGGGAGGTCTTTTTCGGATCGAGCCAGACCGCGCCCCGGGCCGTCTTGCCCATCTTGGACCCGTCGCTCTTGGTGATCAGGGGGAAGGTCATGCCGAACACGGATTCCTGGCGCATCTTGCGGGTCAGTTCGATCCCGGCAACAATGTTGCCCCACTGATCGGAACCACCCATTTGCAACCGGCATGTGTGGGTGTCAAAGAGGTTGAGGAAATCGTAGGACTGAAGGAGCATGTAGTTGAATTCTATGAAGTTGAGCCCTTCCTCAGAATTGAGACGCTGCTTATAGCTCTCGAATTTGATCATCCGGTTGACGCTGAAGTGGCGGCCGATTTCGCGTAGAAAGGGGATATATTCCAGCTTGGCCAGCCAGTCGGCGTTATTGGCCAGGACGGCCTTGTCCTCGGAGAAGTCCAGAAAATTGGACAGCTGTTTCTTGATCCCGGCCACGTTCTGCGCGATGGTTTCATAGGTCATCATCTGCCTGAGTTCGGTCCGTCCGCTGGGATCGCCGATCCGGGCCGTTCCCCCGCCCACCAGAGCGATGGGCCGGTGGCCATGACGCTGCATATGGGTCAGGGACATGATGGGGATGAGATGCCCTACATGGAGGCTCGATGCCGTGGGATCAAACCCCACATAGCAGGTGGCATTGCCGGTTTCGACGTAGTCGGCAAGTTCCTTGTCGTGGGTCTTGTTCTCGATGAATCCCCGTTTTTCAAGTTCTTCAAGCACGTTCATCTGGTCGCTCTCCTTGGTAATAAAAAAGGCCGTGCTTTCGTCACGGCCTTTTGAGATATGTATGACCGCAACGAGGTGGTGTGCGGCCTTATGGTTCAGGTCAGCATACCCCCGACATCATGTTCATACAATAATAATAGTATGGGTAGAAAATGCCGGAGATGTGCATGTTCAATTGTGTGGTTGAGATTTGATCAATAAAATCATGCCCTGCATAGGCGGTGGGTGGTTACATGTCAAGGAGAGGACGGATTAAGGGCGGTTTTAGGCGTAGGTGTTAGGTTGTAGGTTCTTTCCCGTCTCCCTTCTCCCGTTTCCCGTCCCCCGTCCTAACCACCTAAAACTTAAAACTTAAAACCTAAAACCGTAGTTCTACCCCATCGGCGTATTGGGAACCAGATTCCATATCCCGCACGGACAGGCATCCGCGCAGAAACCGCATCCGATGCACCGGTTGGGATCGGAAACCATTTCGAATCCCCCGTTTTCCAGAGCATTCCTGGAAATGGCCGTTCTGGGACAGATGGCCTCGCACAGGCCGCAATCCCTGCACGATCCGCAGGATGAGCACTCTTCGGCGCAGCGGTCCAGGGATTCGAAGTCCGTCACTCTGGGGTTGAAGTATTCCAGGGTCATGCGGGAATAGTCGATCATTTCCGACTGTTCCCCGTCTTGCTGGATGTACTCGAGGCGTGTGGCCGTGTGTTCCAGCATGGTTGCGGGATCGCCTTCGGGCCGCTTCCCCGTGAGCATGGAGTCGATAGTGATGGCCGCCTGCCTGCCCGCGCCGATGGCGTCGGTGATGAGACCGGGTTTCACGATGTCACCGATGGCGAACACCTTGGGATCGGTGGTCTGGAAGACGTCGTTCACCGTGATCCAGCCCCGCTGTGTGGCAACGGTCTTGGGCAGGAAGGAGAGTTCGGGCTGGTCGCCGATGGATACGATGACCATGTCAGCGGGCACCAGCTCGCCTGTGGTCAGGACGACGCCTTTGTCGGTGATCTCCTTGGTGAAGCAGGGGAATTTGAACGTGGCTCCGAATTTTTCAGCTTCTTCACGTTCCTTGCCGAAGGAGGCGGGTTCCTGGATGTCGATGAGGGTGATGTCCCTGCAGCCCAGACGTCCCGCCTCGGTGGCCACGTCACAGCCCACGTTGCCCGCGCCGATGATGACCATCTGCTTGCCGGGTTGGATGGTTCCGGCCTTGGCCTTTTTCAGGAAATCAAGTGCCGTGGTCAGATGTTCCTTGCCCGGGATGGGCAGGGTTCTCGGGGAGGATGCTCCCGAGGCCACGACCACGAAATCGGAGTCGGCCTGGAGCTCGGCGAATTTTTCAGCGTTCATGTCCTCTTTGAGCTGGATGTGCTCGATGACTTCCCGGACCCGGGCGAGCTCTGCCTCCATGACCTCCGTGGGGATGCGTGATTCCGGAATGGCCGAGGTGATCTTGCCGCCAAGGGTCGTGTCCCGGTCGAACACGGTCACGTTGTGCCCGGCCAGGCGTAGCTGCCATGCCACGGATATTCCGGCCGGGCCGCCGCCGATGACCGCGATCCTCTTGTCCGTGCGGGAGGGAAGTTCGGGCATCCTGGCCTCGATGGACTTCTGACCAAGGACATGGACGTCAATGGGGGACATGCGCTGGATCTGCCGGGTGCAGTTCTGCATGCACAGATTGGGACAGAGATATCCGCAGACTGTGGCCGGGAAGGGGGTGTACCTGAGGGCCATGTCGATGGCCTGTTCGGGTTTGTTCTCCCTGATGAGCTGCCACCGTTTCTGGACCGGGATGCCCGTGGGACAGCTCGCCTGACAAGGAGCCATGTACTTGTGATTTTCCCATACCGGAATGAATCGGCGTAAACTGTCAGTGGTGATGAGCGGAATGGGTGAACGGTCGAGGTCGGTCAGATCGCCCACAAGACCGCCACGGCCCAGTTCCTGGTCCCAGACTCTGCTGTGGAATTCGGCCATGGACCGCCTGCGTTTCCGGACCTTTTCCGAAGGCATCCTGGCCTCGATGATCTGCCACTCGTCCCGGTTTGTCAGTTTCTCGATGATCCCGGGCTGCTCGATCCTGTCGGCAAAGATTTTGATGTTGGCCGACAGCCAGTCCCAGTTTGCGTCATCCATGGGCACGAGCTTGGCATCGGCCTCGCTGAATCCCTGGTTGGGGCCGCGGAAATAGATCTTCCCGCCGACCATGCCCACGCACGGGCGATACCCCAGAATATTGTCCGGGGTCTGTCCGTCGATACCGCAGACGACTGCGATGCCCCCGGCCATGAATTCCGCGAAATAGTCACCGGCCGACCCCTTGATCCACAGTTCGGGCGGATCGAACCGGGGGTTGCGCTTGGTCATGGTCATGCCCCGGGCACCAATGGACCCGGCGACAAAAATCTTACCCTGGGCCATGCCGTTGGCCGCCCCGTTGGAGGCGTTGCCCCGGACCGTGATCTCGGCCCCGGCGTTCAGCCAGCCGATATCGTCCGAGGCCGGTCCGTGGATATCGATGAAGGTTCCTGGAAAGCCCATGGACCCGGTCCGCTGACCGGAAGAACCGGTAATGGTGATGTGCACGGGCTCCTGCTCGCTCACGGGAAGTCTCCCCCCGATGCCGTGCTGTCCCAGGGCCTCGATTTCGAGAATCCGGGCGCCCGTGTTCACGGCGTTCTGGATCTGTTCCTCCATGATGCGGGATTCGATGCGCTCGCCGTTTTGCAGGCCTGATATGTGTATTGTTTTTGTCATGGTAGGGGCTCGTTGATGTATAATTTGTTAAGTTCGCGGTGGAGGTGTGATGGTTTTAGGTGTTAGGCGTTAGGTTTTAGGTAACGGCGAAGGACGGGAAGACAGCAGGCTGGAGACAGCAGGCAGGAGAAGGGAGACGGGAGACGGGAGGCGGTGTTCGCCCGAAACCAGAACAAATTGTACCGGGATCATCCGGAGACAGGGGTGTCGAATCCTAAAAAACAGCTGTCTTTCCTGTCAGCTCCGCATAAGGTCTGCTGAGGCTCGCAAACTCGCTAAGCATTCACTTTTCCCTTCTTCCGCCTCCCGTCTCCTTCTTCCTTCCTAACCACCTAACACCTAAAACCTAACACCGTCGTTTAAACCACGTATTTGATGTCCAGCCGATCCGCCGCGGGCTTGTCGTTGATGCCCAGACCGTCGGACATGCCGATGGGCAGGGAGGTGGACCGGCCCAGCGGGGCGATGATCTTTCTGAGTTCCGTATCGAAACTCAGATAGGTTTCCACGACCCGTTCGGCCACCTTTTCCGGGTCCAGACGTCGGTAGATCCGCGGATCCTGGGAGGTGATCCCCTTGGGGCAGACCCCGGTATTGCACACGTTGCACCGGTCGGACTCCGAACCCAGACAGCCGGCCGCGGCCTGCATGATGTATTTGCCGATCTGGATGCCGCTGGCCCCGAGCATGATCAATGCCGCGGCATTGGCGGCCAGGTTGCCGTTTTTACCGATTCCACCTCCGGCAAAGATGGGGATCTCGTTCTGTTTGCCGAGTTTTGCCAGGTTCAGGTAGGCGTCGCGGATGTTCGAGGCGATGGGGTGGCCCATATGGTTCATGGACACGTTGTAGGCCGCACCGGTTCCCCCGTCTTCCCCGTCAATAGCCAGGCCGCTGGCATACGGGTTGCGGGTCAGATTGTTCAAAACGGCCATGGACGTGGAAGAGGCCGAGATCTTGGGATAGACCGGGACCCTGAACCCCCAGGCCATGCTCATGGACTGGATCATCTTGGCCACGGACTCCTCGATGGAATACTGGGTCTGATGGGTGGGCGGACTGGGCAGGCTGACCCCGGTGGGTACCCCGCGGATGGCTGCGATGAGTTTGTTCACCTTGTGCCACATGAGCAGCCCGCCGTCACCGGGCTTGGCGCCCTGACCGTACTTGATCTCGATGGCGCAGGGGTCTTCCTTCATGTGCGGGATGGCATGGATGATCTCGTCCCAGCCGAAATAGCCGCTGGCGACCTGTAGGATGACGTACTTGAGGAACCGGGAACGCAGAAGTCTGGGCGGGCATCCACCCTCACCCGTGCAGATGCGTACGGGTATGCCCATCTCCTCGTTCAGGTAGGCCACGCCCATCTGCAGCCCTTCCCACATGTTCGGGGACAGGGCACCAAAGGACATGCCGCCGATGACCAGGGGATAGATCTCCCTGACAGGCGGGGTCCAGCCCTGTTCCTGGAAGGTTTTCAGACCTTCCTCGGGCGGTAGGACGCGGCCGAGCAGGGTGCGCAGGTTGAATTCGTGCCGTCCCGCGTCCAGGGCCGGGTCAGTGAGCATGGAGATGCGGATGAACTTGATCCGGTCCAGCACGGAATCGTTGTCGTTGCGTCTGCCGCCCCGGGTCATGGGCTTGCCCCCGGCGTTTTTGTGAAAACTGAGTTTTTCTTTTTCATCATTGCGCATGGGCATGATCGCCCCGTTGGGACAGACCATGGAACACATGCCGCACCCGATGCACGAAAAGGCCGGATCGGTTTTTTGCCGGATCCCGTAATAGATGGAATATTCGTTCCTGGGCGGGGTCAGAAGCCCCATGGGGGTCTTGACCTTTCTCTTGCGGAATACCCCGAGCTCGATGGCCTTGACCGGACAGACCGTGGTACACTGGCCGCACAAGGTGCACTTGGACTTGTTCCAGTCGATCTGCCAGGGAAGGTCCTTGGGGCTTAGTGTTGAAGGTGTAATGGGTCTGTTTGGCGACATATGCGGATCTCCTGGCGGGTTGGGGGTACGATGACGGTATCGAGATGCATGGGCTGGATGTCCTTGGAAACGTCCCGGTCAGGGAGCACGGCGTCGAGTCCGCAGACCTCCGAGGAAAAGGCGTAGATGCCGGGCTTGCCGCCCACGACACCCGGGCGGAGCTTCTTGCTGTCCTGGACCATGAACAGGGATTTGTCGGGCAGACACCCGATGATGCAGTTGGGGCCGTCGATGATCAGCTTGCGGCAGGTTTCCTTGAGCTGCTTGAGGAACGGGCCATCGGGATGGTTGCTGATGTCACTGTCCTTGAGGGGAGTGATGATGTGCTTGTAACTGCCGATGTCCAGGCCGAGGCGTTTGAGGGTGAAATGGAGGATATGGGTGAACACCTCGGAGTCGGATTGGTAGCCTTCATAGCCGAGGATGTTCCTCGATTCCAGAAATTCCCGGATGGGCACGAACGCGGTATTCTCCCCGTTGGTCATGGTGCAGATGCCCTGGATGAAAAAGGGATGGCAGGCGTACAGGTTGATGGCGTAGTTGGTGTTTTGCCTGCCCTGGGCCATGATCACCCGTGCGTAGAACTCTTTGCGGTCGAGTTGCAGATATCTGCCGATGGCCATGGGATCGCCGAGTTCCTTGATCATGATCGTGTCCGGCCAGAAGCTGAACACCGTCATGTCGTTGTTTTCTTCACCCATGCGCCGCAGTTCGAGCCGGATGCGGACCATCTCCTCTTCCTGCTTTTCCTGTGAGAGATGCTTCCAGGCCTCGGGTTTTTCATAGGCCCTGGCAAGATAGACATCCCGGGTGGGAGTCCCCAAAGGGGGATCTTCGGAAAGCCGGGTGGAGGTCTTGTATTTGGTCATGAAATCGTGATCCATCATGAACTGGTCGAGCCGTCTGATGCCTGCGGTGGTGAAGATGCCGGAAAGCACAGGGCAGTCCTTGAGATTCTCGAAGGGACCGCTCAGACCGCTCAGAAAAAGGCCGACGCCTGACCCGTCATGGCCTTCGCGCATGACGTCCAGGGCCTTGA
>NZ_JBUDSQ010000015.1:0-56941 GCF_054921335.1 Desulfoplanes sp.
ATATTCAGCGCTGATTTTCGGAAACAGGATGACTCCGGTCGTCCTTTGAGCCCCCACGTATATCCCAAAAGGCCCCCGGCAGACATGTCTGCCGGGGGCCTTTGCTGGTTCGGGGCAAAGGATTGGTTGTTTGTAACTATTCAGGTGCATTTTCCACGGATCAGAATGGTGGATGCAAGAAATTTTCAATCCCAAAAAAACTTGATAATTTACCATTTGATGGTAAATATTCATCCATGTATACGCGAAATATCACCCATGAACTTCTTGCAGCCCTTGCGGACAGCCCTGTTGTCTTTCTGAAGGGTGCGCGCCAGACGGGCAAGACAACGCTTGTGAGAATGCTGGCCAGGCAGCACTTTCCTGCTCGCTATGTAACATTGGACAATGCAACGGCGCTTGAAGCGGCCTCGTCCGACCCATCCGGTTTTCTGTCCCGGCAGCCTCGTCCCTTGATTCTGGATGAGGTTCAGCGGGTGCCGGGCCTGCTTTTGGCCATCAAGGAGATAGTCGACAGGGATAGAAAGCCGGGCCGGTACCTCCTCACCGGCTCGGCCAATCTGTTGACCATGCCTCTGGTCAATGATTCCCTTGCCGGGCGTATGGAGATTCTCACCCTGTGGCCATTGTCGCAGGACGAAAAAGCTGGTCACTGCAGCGACATTGTCAGCATGCTGTTCAGGAACGAGATGCCCCTTCAGCTGAATAACCGGACCTGTCCTTTCAATCTGTTCGAGGCTCTGGTTGTGGGCGGATATCCTTCCCTCGATGCCCTTTCTTCGCCCAGACGGAGGGAAGCATGGTTTGAATCCTATCTCACGACCATCATCGAAAGGGACATCCGCGACATGACCCGTATTCAGGAAACAGCGGCCATGCTCCAACTCATGAGGCTGCTGGCATCACGATCGGCCACATTGCTCAACCGTTCGGAAGTCTCCCGTACATCCCGAATTCCCAATGCCACATTGGATCGCTACATGACCCTTTTGAAAAAGGTTTTCCTGATTCATCAGCTTCAGGCATGGTCTCGAAATCTGGGCAAAAGGATCACAAAGACCCCAAAAATGTATATGGTCGATTCCGGGCTGGGTGCCCACCTGATCGGTGCCGATGCAGGTCGATTGGAGCGCGAACCCGAGCTGGCGGGCCTTTTGACGGAAACGTACGTGGTCAATGAACTCCTCAAACAATTGACCTGGAGCTCCACCCGTGCGCACCCCTTTCATTTCCGGACCCACTCGGGACTGGAGGTGGATCTCGTCCTTGAAAAACCTTCAGGTGAAGTTGTCGGCGTTGAGGTCAAATCTTCATCGCGGGTCACTGCGAAACAGTTCCGGGGGCTCAGGGCCCTCAAGAAAACTCTTGGCAGTACGTTCCGTGCGGGGGTGGTTTTTTATAACGGCGAAGAGACGGTACCGTTTGCCGAAGACCTGTACGCTGTGCCGATAGCGGCCCTTGCAATGCAATGAATGGACGTATTTGATCCGGGCACTCCATATGCCCATGGTTGAAACGTAACCGCTCACAGGGGGGCAACAGCGGGGGACAATCCCTGCAGGCCAGAATCCGGCGGCCTGTCCGGCCGGAATCCTCCCGGTCGGGACACATACCGTGGAGACAAGATGGATAACAAAAGGATGCTTTGGGGGACAGGCACTCCATGCTGCCTTTTTCCATTTTGGAATCAGAAGACGTGGTTCTGATTTTTGACAATTTGACTTTTCAGGTTTTGACAATTTGACTTTTTAATTTTGACACTTTGTTTTTTCTCCGTAAATATGCGTTTATGTGGATACCAAGAGAGATAGCAGACGAATTGAAAGAGGTTGTCCGGTCCTTTCCGGTCCTGGTGCTTGTGGGTCCCAGGCAGGTGGGCAAGACCTCCATTCTGGAAAGAACCTTTCCCGGCTACCGGTATGTCTCCCTTGATGTTGCCCAGAATGCCGAGTCGGCCGAGACCCGGCCCCGGGAATTTCTCGGACTGAATCCGCCGGCGGTGATCATCGATGAAATCCAGTATGCGCCCTCGTTTTTCAGGCACATCAAGACCTGGGTCGATGCGCATAAGAATCAGAACGGCTTATTCATCCTGACCGGGTCCCGGAATTTCATGCTCATGGAGGCGGTGTCCGACAGCCTGGCGGGCAGGGCCGCGGTGGTGCCCTTTTTTGGGGTGTCCGCCGGGGAGTGGGAGAAAAGTGCGGTCGCGCCGAACGTGTCCATCCGTGAGTTTATCTGGAAGGGGGCGTTTCCGGCATTGTGGGCCGGGGAGCCGATGCCCGGAAGGGAACGCTGGTATCAGGGGTATGTGGCCACGTATCTGGAACGGGACGTACGCAACATTCTGAGGATCGGAAGCCTTCGGGATTTCGAACGATTTCTGCGAGCCTGCGCTGCCAGGATCGCCCAGACCCTGAATGTATCGGAATTGGGACGGGATGTCGGCATCTCCACGACAACGGCCAGGCAGTGGTTGAGCGTGTTGCAGGCATCCAACCAGATCGTGCTCCTGGAACCCTACTACCGCTCCCTTGGTAAGCGATTGGTCAAAAGCCCCAAGCTCTATTTTACGGATACGGGACTGGCCGCCTATCTCGCCGGATTCCAGGATGCCGCAACCCTGTTTGCGTCCCCATCGGCAGGAGCCTATTGGGAAAATCACGTCCTGAACCAGTGGTTCAAATGGCGGGACTGGCACCGCCCGTCCGCTGCCCTGTGGTACTGGCGCGATCAGGCCGGCAACGAGGTCGACCTGCTGGTGGAAATGAACCGAAAACTCTATCCCGTTGAAACGAAACTCAAGGAACACCCCACCAGCAAGGATACCCGGGGAATAGACAAGATGGTCAAAATGTACGGTGCGGAGGATATCGGGGCATGCTATATCGCCTGTTCCACCCAGACCCCTTTTGATGTCAAACCCGGTGTTACGGCCGTGAATGGCCGGAACGTGTGGGAACTGGCGTAACCGCCTGCAAGGTGGTGGCGGTCGAAAGCGGTTCGCTGGTGCTGCTTTTTCCATGTAACCAGGATGCAAGGCATGCAACGACTCAATATCATCGGATGCGGGCATGTTGCCGGGCCCATTGGTCGACTTCTGAGTGAACAGGGATTGTTCGAAATGGGAGACGTGCTCTGTCGCTCCCGGGAAAGTGCGTCCCGAGGGGTGGCATTCATCCATTCCGGGCAAGCAGTTGATGCACTTGGGGCGATGCGTCGAGCCGACGTGTTCATGCTCGGGGTGGGGGATGATCATATCCGAGCGTGTGCGCGTGATCTTGCCCGATCCGGACTGGTTGCTCCCGGGAATATCGTCTTCCACTTCAGCGGATCATTGCCGTCGTCCGAGCTTGATTCGCTCAAACAGCACGGTGTGATGACCGCAAGTGTTCATCCGCTGAAGAGTTTTGCCGACCCGGAACGGTCATACCGGACCTTTGCAGGGACCTTGTGCGGGATCGAAGGCGATGCTGCTGCGGTCCATGTGCTCACCAGGGTTTTCGAGGAGATCGGCGGGAGGGTCGTTCCCATCGATGCGACGAACAAAGACATCTATCACGCGGCATCCGTCTTTGTGTGCAACTATGTAACCGCGTTGCTGGATGTTGGTCTGCGGTGCTACATGAAGGCCGGTTTGGACCGGGAAACCGCCCGTGAGATCATGGCTCCCCTGGTTCGCGATACCGTGGAGAATGTTTTGCGTATGGGCACTGTAAAAGGACTCTCCGGCCCGGTTGCCCGGGGGGATCACGGCGTGGTTGCCCGGGAAATGGATGCCCTGAACCGGTGGGAACCGGACCTTGGGGAACTGTACAGGAGACTTGGAAGCATTGCCCTGGATCTCTCCACACTTCAGGGCAATGCTCCGGAAGCGTCTTTGGAGGTATTGAGGGATACCCTGGCGAGTCGGGAAGTTGATGCCGACGTGTAGGCTCCATGCCACATGCTGGGAGTAGCGACACCACGTAACCAACGGGAGATGTGATGAAGCAATGTTCAGTGAGAGGCGTCGTGTTTGCTGTGATTGTACTGGCAGCAGTTGCTCTTGTCCCGGCTGTCCTGGCTGCGGGGACCAAGGGTTCTCTGTCGGAAGGGGAATCGGAGAGACTGATTTTTGCCGTCACTGTCATACGGCATGGTGACAGAACTCCCTTTGCTCAATTGGTGAACGATCCGCATGCATGGGATATCGGTGCGAGCCAACTTACGGCCAAGGGGATGCAGCAGCAGTTCAAGCTGGGGCAGAAACTCCGGAAAAGGTATGTGGAGGAGTGTGCATTGCTGCCTGCGACCTATGAAAACGGTTCCGTATATGCGGTGGCCAACGGGATGAACCGAACCATCCAGAGTGCGCAATGTCTGTTGTTCGGCTTGTATCCGTTGGGTTCCGGTCCCAGGCTGGCCGGTGGATCATACGCGTTGCCGTCCGGGTATCAGCCCATTCCCCTGCGTACTGTTCCGGAAGGGGCCACATTGCTCATGGAGTCCTATCCCGACTATCAGAAAATCTTGAAGCTCTATGTATTCACTGCAAACGAATGGGTGAACAAGGAAGAGGTTTACAGAAAAAAATTCGAACAATGGCAGGATATTCTTGGCAATGAGGTGGACGGGCTGGATGATGTGCTGACCATCGGGGATGTTCTCATTGTGAGAAAAGCCCATGGGGTTCCTCTGCCGCAGGGGTTGTCTCACCGGGACGAAGCAGAAATCATCGGGCTTTGCGACTGGGCACTGGCATTCCAGTTCAAAAACGAGAAGGTGGCTCAGTTGATGGGAATGGGATTGCTCGAGCAGATCCAAGAGGATCTCGAACAGGCCGCCACGGAGAAGAAAACCCCGCGATTCAAATTGTACTCGGGCCATGACACGACCATCCTGCCGTTAATGAAACTCATGGGGAAGCCGCTGAACATACCCCCGCAATATGCATCACATCTGCAGATCGAATTGTACCGCACCGGAGACAATCATCTTGTCCGCTTGCGGTACAATGGCGATGCGATCGAACTGCCTGTCATGAACAACGGAAGTTGCTCTCTCAAGCAGTTCCTCCGGTTGTAGCGGTTTGTCACTGTGACTCATCTGTCCGGAATCCAGGCGGACGATGCCTGCGGGTGCGGTACTGTTTGCATCCCCATCGGGGTGTGTTCAAAGATGATTTGTTTTCGGGTGGAAGCCGGGAAACGGTACGATGTACGGATGTGCCTGCAAAAAATATATTTTTGCAGGCAGGGTTAAGGGGTAAGGTTTAAGGTTGAAAGGTTTAAGTAAAAACAGATTGTTATAAAGTGGCCCCCAAAGGTGGGGCAGATAGATGACACCTCTAAGCTTCTCTGGGTGCTGGAGTTACTGCAAAATTTTTAAGAGTTCATTACATATTTTCATGTTGTCTGTATACTTTTCCTTGATTTTGGCTATTTTTTGCCCTGTTTGAAAGGTTTTTTTCAATTTTTCAGGATATGAATGTATATCCATAGGTTTGATAGTGTTCTTTATTTCCGTATGAATGGTTTTTGGGATATCAGCTATGGTCTGTACCTTTGTAAAATCGGCAAGCCCTGTTATCATTGGGTTGTCAATCCCAAATTCCAGGGTTCTGGGGTCATCTTTGTAAATGACAAGAGGATGTCCACAAGCCCAGGTAACACTTGCTTCAACGATTGATCCTCCATCAGGTACCCTGCCGTTCATGTTGAAAACGGTAGCATCACACTGCAGCAGATTGTATATATCAAAATTGAAGATTATTTTGTTCAGAAGTTGCTGGGCCTTTTGAGGCGGAACGCCAGTTTTGGTGAGGGAAGGAGACAGTTCTGAAAACTCAAAACCGTCTCGATGGGGCAGGTAGGTCTTGAACCCATAAGCCTCAAGTGCGTCAGCAATGTTTGACATCATTTCCCGTTCGAGATCATTGAACAACGGACCTGCACAATAAATTTTCATCAGGGAAACATCAGTATTCGGCTTGGCGAAAACGAGCTGATCTCCAAGAGCTAAACCGACCGCTATCACTCCGCTTTTAATGAGGAAATTTCTTCGATTACTCTGAATTTTCTTGGGTGCTTCCATCGTTATTTCTCCTTTAGATAGAATGATTTTCCAAGCATAGCGGGCAGGGGATGTTTCGGATTTAGTAGTTTATTCTTCATCCGACAAACGAATGTAATTGAAGATATCCCGTCACGAAGGAATGTTTAGCCTGCTGCGGAGTACTCTTGGTCAGGGAAGAGTTTGTTACATCAACAAAATGTAACAGCTTTGAGGCGATCCCTTTTCTCCGGTAATTTTCATCAGTATAGACATAGAGATTTGATTGGTTTTTTAAGATTTCCGGGAGGGGGCAAGAGCGTTATGGATTCTTTCCCAAGCGGCGTTTCTCATTTTTTCCGCTCCTTTTGTTGTAAAATCATCTGGGTCAAGGGCCGGTAAAACATTCAGGCTGACTGTCCCTCCGGGAAGAAAAAGCGATTTACCTTTGGGCATGGCCTTCCCCGTGCCTTGGATGGCGACGAGAAGCACCGGTACGTTTTTTTGGAGGGCCATCCTGAAAGCCCCTTTGTGGAAGGTACGCATTTCACCCGATGCACTGCGAGTGCCTTCCGGGAAGAACATGACCGACATTTCCTGGTCAATCCAGTCCGATGCTTCCTGGTACGCTTTGCGAATACTGGAGAGTCTGTTGCGTCGTAAACGGACATGCTTTGCAAGCGTCATGCACCATCCCAGAAAAGGGATCCTGAAGAGGGAATTTTTTGCTATATATTTGAATTGTATCCTGGTTTGAAACAGCATGGCAACATCCGCAATAGACTGGTGGTTTGCCACTATGACGTAGGGTTGGGTCTGATCAATATGATCCAGCCCATGCAGTTGCACGTTCCAGTAAGGGTTGAGGCCCAGGACTGCGTCCGACCACCAAAAACAAAGAGCGTGTTGGCATGTGCGTTTGGGGTCAGCGTACAGAGTGACTGCCGTAACCAGAAGCATAATCACAAAAAGGAGAATGGTTGAGATAGTACCCAAAATCCACATATGGATGGAAGCCAGAACCCTTTTCAGGGAGCAGAGGAATGTGCTGTTCATACGCTCTTGTCCATGTTGTCAGATTTTGAACATATAACCCCAAAATCCTAAAATATAGGCCATGGCCCCGATCAAAAAGTGGGATATACCCACCCCTGCCAGAGTCCTGCGCCGGGTGTAGAAATGCCCCCAATATATTGAGCAGATAAAGGACGCAAAGGCAACGGCTACCGACAATTGGATGTGCACCAGGCCAAACAGAGCCGACGAGGTAATAATTGCCCATAACGCAGCTTTTGGCCCACCGAGTACGGATTCAACGGCTGTCTGGATGACGCCTCGGGCCAGGAATTCCTGCAAAAAGGCTACTGGCAGATAGATCAAAAGGAGCAGGTCGAAATGGGCGAAAATAACCAGCTCATTGTTGAGCCCGGGCACTTTAAGCCTGATACACAGAGCTTTGAGCGCTATGAGGCCTGCGCATACAGCCAGGGTACTCGGGAGGATGGAGCGGATGGATTCTGCCGCTCCCTTCCTGGTTATTCCAAAGAATGAAAAGGAAAAACCGCTTTTGCGGATGATCAGAATGCATACCCCTAAAAAGATAGCCTCTACAATCCGGGCCGAATCCTGGACATGGAAGTTGAGGTCTCTGGCCAGAAATATCATAAAGACATACAACGATACACCCAGGAACAGATTGACAAAGATGGTTGAAAAGAGCTGATTTTTTTGCTTTGCCAGGGTCAGTTTTTTGTTTTTGGATCTGAGATCATTGATCTTTTCTTCAAGCGCCATCTCTCTCGCTTCCAGTTTTAAGGCCATCAGATCCAGGGATTCAATGAATTTTTCCTTTTCCGGGTCAAGATCCTGACCGTCGGTCAAACTGCTGAACTCCCTGCCCCTGAGAAAGTCCCCTCTGGTGATAGCGCAGACAATTGATTGAAGACGCGTGAACAGGTCATTGTTCATGAGCAGTCCTTGTTGGTGGGATATGTTGCATCCTTGGCTTTACCGTCTCGTTTATTTGGTAGTTTTGCTCTCTGCTGCCGCCGTTCAGAATTGAAGCCCGTGTCCTTTTTGGTATGGATCAACCGTTTCAAATTTCGGGCATCCGCAATAGAGCAATATTTCTCTGGAAGAAGGGAACCGTCCGCAATTAAAAAATTTCCAGAACAGACTCCCGTAACACAGGCATTTTTTATCGGTTGTGTCCAGAAAGCAGCAAGGGGTTACAAAGGTGCAGCAGCGATTGCAGTCTCCGCAGGAATCCGCAGGCCATCTCCAGTTTTTTGAAACCTGAAACCGGTTCGGGTCGGGACGATCCATCGGCGGGGAGGTCAGCGGCAGCACGTCTCTGATCAGGGATTGTTTGTGCCAAATGAGTTCGTAGATATATTTCAAAGAATACAAGTAGTATTGGTGATAGAATTTGAGATATCTCCAAAAACGTAGATCATTGAAGAAAAAATACGAGGTATACGGCGCTATGATATAGAGAAATACGCCAAAGGAAAGGATGTTCGTGACAACGATTGCGTACGAAAAAATTCTAAATGAGGCCCATACAAGTTGTTTTTTCTTCATTTTTTGTTTGGATAACAAAAAGTTAGGTAATTTTAATGAGTTAAATGCCTCTGTGGCGGAGGTGGCCTTTGATGTGATCTATTGGAGGGAGCGCAACGCTGAAGTGGTTTTTGTCATTGCTCAGGATTCCAGAGTGTGTGGTGGAGGTCAAGTCGGGTGTGCGGGTGATGCATCCCTGTTCCACCCGCAGGGAGAATTCCATGGTGTCGCCGCAGTCGTCGGTTTTTCTTCCCCTGCCGTTCGGGTCGGGTATGGGGATTCTGGGTCTCTGGTCCCAGCTTTTCGGCAGGGGGTGGATATGGGCGTGCGGATGATCCGTGGCATTGTGGTCATTGGTGGTTCAACAAGCTGTCCTCCGGGCGGCTCCGGTGAGGGAGTAGATGAAGGAACCCAGCTTGGTGGTGTTCTTGCTGTTGCCCTCAAATGTCAGATGCAGGACCGGCGGGGTCTGGTCGTTGGTGAACGCCCTGTGCAGGATGTAGTTGTATGGGTGAGATTGCGGGTATGAATATTTAGCAGCTAAACTATTGGGCAGAAAAAAGAAGAAAAACCCTGTGCCGATTGGTTCCCCTATCGGGCAGGCAGTTCTGCTCTTTAGAGTACAGGGGCCTGTCCCAGCGGAAGTGCGGGGATCTATAGCTGCTTCCCGAACACTCCGGTCATCCGCTCGTCGGCCACGGTTTCGACCACGGAAAGGATCGTGGCAGCGGTTGCTATCTGGGTGTCGGAGAACTCCTCGAGACGTTCAACAAGGTTCCGCTGATGACGTTCGTGGAATTCTTTGTGCACCGCGTAGGCATCTTTACCCGCCGGGGTGAGGAAGACCAGGATTTCCTTGTTGTTGTCCGTTGCGGCACGCTTGAGTGCGAATCCCTTTTTCTCCAGCTTGCCCACCATCTGGGAGACCGCGCTCTTGGTGATGCCCATGCACTTGCCCAGGGTTATGACGTTGGCGCCCTCGTTGTCCCCGATGGTCTGGATGAAACGTATCTCTCCCGGGCTCAAACGAATGTCATCACCCATGGGAACGGGGATGCTTTCGATGCGGATGTGTTTGTTGATGATCCGGGCCAGCCTGCCGGTCATGTGACGTATGGTTTCTTCCTTGGCATTCATAAAATAATTTGGTAAAGGTGCTAAACGAAAATGTCAAGAGGGGGGGTGCCGCAATCGCCCCTACAGGAATATGAACGCGGTCGTGTCGGGTTGACGGATCGACGGGTGGTCCGGCCGGCATTTTTCGGGCCGGGACACATACAAAGGAGAGAACATGGACAACACAACATTGCGTGATATCTGGAACAGCCGTGCCGAAGCGCATGCGGCCCGGAAGGGGTGTAAAACCGAGGATATTATGTCCCGGCTGTACGACGAGAGCTGGTGGGGGTATATTGAGCCGCTTCTTGCCGATATCTCCGGGGGCAGGGTTCTTGAAGCGGGATGCGGCACCGGACGCTGGGCCGAGCGGCTGGCTCCCCTGGGGTTTTCCGTCGCGTTGTCGGATATTTCCCCGAACATGCTTGTGAAGGCCAGGGAATATGCCGAGGAACACGGGTTTGCGGACAATCTGCGTTTTGAGGAGCTCGATGTCTGCGATCTGCACGCCTTTGAAGATGCGAGTTTCGACATGGTCCTTTCCACGGGCGAACCCATTACCCTGTGCCGTGATCCGAAAAAGGCCGTCAGGGAATATTGCCGGGTGGTTCGGCCCGGCGGGCATGTGCTGTGCGATGCGGGCAACAGGTACCGCAGGGCCTTTGAGCTGTTCGGACAGGGGCGGGGGAAAGAGATCGAGGAGGTGCTGGCAACGGGCGAGTGCCGGGGGCATGGCGGGCTGTCCATGCATCTGCTCGGACCCGGGGAATTGCAAAACCGGTTCGAGGAGGAGGGTATGGAGGTGCTGACCGTTGCGGGCATCACCCCCATGTTCGGGTTTCCCCCGGATGGTGCCTCAAAGGCGGCCCTGGAAGATGAAAAAACTTTGCAGGCCATGCAGGTCATTGCCCGGGACTATGCCGAGCGGCCGGAGATCGTCGCTCAGAGCAGCCGGATTCTGGCTGTGGCGCGCAAGCCCCTTTTTATGTGAGTCTGGTGGACGTTTACCACAACGGGCGGACACGCAGGTCCGCCCGTTGTGATTTTTGGGGGATTATTCTTTTTGCGTGGAGAGTTCCTTTTCCTCGTCCTCCATGGCCTCATGGGACGCATGTTCTTCGTGGAGAATGGTGGTATACAGGATGTAGTACTTGTTGATGTTGCTCACGTACTGCACGGTTTCTCGGCCGATGGTTTTGAGGGCTCCCAGTTCCACATTGCGGAACCAGCGGTTCGGGTCGAGCCCCATGCGTGTTGTCTCCTTGCGGGCCTTGCGGATATTGGCAGGGCCGGCATTGTAGGCGGCCAGGGCGAAACGGATCTGATCCCGGGGGCGGATGGATGGGGAATCGAAATATTTGGTGCGCAGAAAGTGGAGGTATTTGACCCCGGCATGGACGTTGTTATCAAGATTGCGGACGTTTGTGATGCCGATGTTCTTGTCCGCAGCCGTGGAAGGGCGGATCTGCATGAGCCCTACCGCCCCGGCATGGCTGGTCTTGTCGTTGTCGAGTCCTGATTCCTGGAAGGCCATGGACAGGATGAGCAGCCAGTCGAACCCGTATTTGTCCGCGTATTTCCGGATAACCTTTTTATATTTTTTGAGCTTGTCCCAGTCGGTCAGTTCCTTGGGATTTTTGAGTCCCTCCGAGGGGGCATAATAGCGCTCAAAATAGATATTCCCGAACAGGGTACCCTGTTTGTGGGACTTGAGAAAGTCGTTCAGACTGGCCAGGAGTTCGGGATTGTTCTTGCGGACCATCCAGGCGATCCTGCCCCCCGTTCGAACGGCCAGGTTCTCGTTGACCACGATATCTGGAAGCGCCCCGGACCAGGCCCGGGCGATATGTTCGTCGGCCACGGTCATGGGGATGGCCCCGGTATTGACCATCTCAAGGATGCTCTCTGTTTCGATATGTTCGTCGAGCTTTTCAATGCGGACCGGATCGATATCCCTGTTCTCCAAGCGTTTATTGAGCCGGACCAGACTCTCCCTGTAGCTGCTGCTTTCCCGCACATAGACCTTGTGCCCGGCCAGATCCTCCAGTGTTGTAGGGACGGATCCGTCTTTATGGGTCACGATGACCTCCCGGACATTTGTCAGATAAGGAGTAGTGAAATCGACCTTTTTTTTCCGTTCCTGCGTAATGGTCAGCCCGGCCGCGGCTATATCCCCATATCCCTGTACCAGCTTGGGCATAAGTTCGTTACGGTCCACGGGAATATATTCAAGGACAATCCGCAGTCCCTTATTGCCTTTTTTGCCGTTTATAAATTTTTGGTATCCGTTGAGCAGAGAGTATTCAAAACCGACCAAGTGGCCTTCGTCGATGAAGAAATTGGTCCGGTTCACGGTTGTCAGCACCCGAATATACCGTTTTTCCAGTAGCCCTGGAAGGTCCTCGGTGTATTTTTTGTCCAGATGTTCGGCCAGAGGATGGAGCTGGGATGACGGCTGCACGTTTTGCTGTTCCCCGTCAGGCCGCTCATGTTTCACAACCATGTATACGCCAAGGACAAGGGTGGAAAGCACGGACAGGCCGATTGCCAGTTGGGTGATCTTGGATGAAAGAAGTTTTGGGAGCATAGCGGTAGGAGAAATGGGTTGATGGTTGGAAGGATAGGTCTGTTTTGGCCCAGGCGTTCCGGAGTCCCCTGGCTTTTATCGTGATGCCCACCTTGGTAGGGTAGCCGGTGGGCATCCTCAGTGATTGCTTGAGGGGACGCTACTCCTCCCAATCCAGGGTCCGGGAGACGGCCTTGTTCCATCCATGGTACCCTTTTTCCCGCACTCCTTCGGGCATGTCGGGATACCAGGTGATGTCTTCCTCCCAATTGTTATACAGATCTTCCCTGCCTGACCAGTAGCCGCTGGCGATGCCTGCCGCATAGGCGGCGCCCAGACAGGTGGTCTCTGCCACCTTGGGGCGGACCACGGGCACGTCCAAAATATTGGCCTGGAATTGCATGAGCAGATTGTTGTAGACCATGCCCCCGTCGGCCTTGAGTTTGGTCAGTTCCACCCCTGAGTCCTTGTTCATGGCCTCGACAATGTCTCTGGTCTGGTAGGCCGTGGCCTCCAATGCGGCCCGGGCGATGTGGTGTTTGTTGATGTACCGGGTCAGCCCGACCATGACTCCTCGGGCATCGGGACGCCAATAGGGGGCGAAAAGTCCGGAGAACGCAGGCACAATGTACATGCCTCCGGTATCTTCAACCTGCCGGGCCAACTCTTCCACTTCCGGGGCGGAATCGAACATCTGCATATTGTCCCTGAGCCACTGGACCAGTGCCCCGGCAATGGCAATGGAACCTTCCAGGCAATACGAGGGTTTGCGGCCGCTGAACTGGTAGGCCAGGGTGGTGATCAGTCCGTGTTTGGAGGCCATGGGTTCGTGTCCGGTATGCATGAGCAGGAAGCAGCCGGTGCCGTAGGTGTTTTTGGCCTCGCCCGGGGCGAAACAGGTCTGGCCGACCAGGGCGGCCTGCTGGTCGCCTACGGCTCCGCAGACGGGGATGCGTGCCCCAAAGGGACCTGCTTGGCTGGTGGGGCCCCAGGTGGCCTCGTCGGACGAGGGCACGATGCGCGGGAGTCCCTGTCGAGGAATGTCCAGGATGGACAGGATCTCGTCGTCCCAGGCCAGGGTGTGCAGGTCCATGAGCATGGTCCGGCTGGCATTGGTCACGTCGGTGATATGGGCGCCACCCTTGGGACCGCCGGTGAGCCACCAGATGACCCAGGTTTCGATTGTCCCGAACATGGCGTCCCCCCGCAGGGCGGCCTGTTTGGCCGCGGGCACGTTGTCCAGAATCCATTTAATCTTGGGGCCTGAGAAATAGGTGGCAACGGGCAGGCCGGTTTGTTCCCTGAATCGGTCCTGGCCCCCGTCGGCCATGAGCTTTTTGCAGATTTCGTGCGTACGGGTGCACTGCCAGACAATGGCATTGTAGAACGGTTTACCCGTGTTCCGATCCCAGACGACGGTGGTTTCCCGCTGGTTGGTGATGCCTACGGCATGGAGCTGACTCCCCTTGATCCCGGACTTGGCCAGGGCCCCGGCAATGACCTCTTTGGTATTGGTCCATATCTCCATGGGGTCGTGCTCTACCCATCCGGGATGGGGATAGATCTGCTCGTGTTCCTTCTGATCCATGCCCACGATGCGTCCGTGGTTGTCGAAGATGATGAACCGGCTGCTCGTGGTTCCCTGATCGATCGCGCCAATGTAGGTTGCCATGGTCTCTCCTTGTGATTGCTCCCGTGTGGATCCGAGGAATCGGAAGGCCCGAAACGGTGGGCTGACGAATGTTTGACGTATGAAAACGCGGGGAATGGAATCCGTGCTCGATGCCCTACGTATCAGAAATATGGAATATGGTAGATTTTGCAAAGATTCAAGTGGCCTGCCCGGCTTTTTTGGATCCTGCAGGGGGAGGGAGGCTGTATGAAGAGCGTGGAGATGATGGGGGAGAAGAATTCTTGTAACTACGTAGGTACATTTTCCAAACATCAGAATTGGAAATGTTAGAAAATTTAGAGATTTTAAAGAGTTAAGAGATTTCGAGATCGTAGGCGGTTCGCATGCAGGTCCCTCGATGCTTAACTTTCTGGAATCCCCAGGTTTCTGGAAGTCAAGGACCGGTGAGCAAATTTAACGATATATTTTATTCGGTTGTTCCTCCCCACTTCTGGCCTGGATAGTTGCGTTTCCAATAGACATCCTTGCGATGGACGATTGTTATGAAGGAATGGCCCCGGTTAATACCAAAGGAGGTTACCTTGGTGCACCAGCCCGACCGGCTGTGGAGGAGGGAACGGATACGGGATTATACCATTTCCACTTTGTTCTGAGTCCATGGCATGTCAGGGTAGAAGCGGATTCCAGCCGCTTTTCTTCGGTTAGAACGTAGTAAAAATGGTATTACACAAAGGGCAGGGAGAGCGGCTGTTCCAGGGGATCGCGTCGGACTTGGTCAACAATGCCTTGACGGATGGTGTGCCGCACTCGTTTCCATTGGTCCTGCCTGCCAGGGCGGATCTGGTTGTGGACCCGGTCGAGTTCCTGGGGCCAGAAGGCGTCCGGGGATATCGGGGTTCTGACGCCGCCGGTGAAGGCGAAGCTCAGGCGGGTGAGGTCTGTTTTTGACATGCCCAGGTCCCGCGCAAGGGAGGGGAACGCGGTTTTGCCAACGGTTGTATGGTGGTCGTAGACCCACCAGGGCCAGTCCGAGGGCTCCTGCGTGTTGGTCGGTTGGGCAGGGGGCGGTGGTCCTGCGTACGATGTCAGGGCCAGGAACCCGCCGATCAGGGCCATGGTCCGGTCGCCGTCCATGCCGCCTTTGATGGCAAAGCGGTCCATGCATCCTTTGGCAGCTTCTGCGGCATCGGGACTTTCGAGATGTTCGGCCTTGTCCAGAACGGCTGCGGCAACGGCCCCGTCCCCATGTTCGTGGCGATAGGTGAGCATACGCACCAGGGAATTCCAGCGGCGTTTGTATGGGTCCTGTTTTGGTCCTCCATATTGACCATGGGCGTGCAGATCCAGAAGGACGAGCAGTACGTATGTGGAGTGGTCCTTGGCCGACAAGCAGAGGCGTTGTAGAAAATCGTGCACCTCGGTTCTAAACGATGCCGGGGTCCCCGATTCCTTGATTGTGGCCAGGAGCGTCCGTGCCGTGCCCGCATGCTGCCAGATCTCCTCGATGGCCAGGATGGACAGACGCCACAGAAGCCAGCTCCGGTCCATGTCCCACAAAATGGTAAAGGCGGCCCGGAACATCCCCTGGTCGGATCTCCGGATCGCCTTCTGAATGGCCGAACGTGCGGCCCATTGCTTGCGGTTGGCGGATTTTTTCACGTAGTCGCGGTGATTCTTTGTTGGGTGATGTTGTCGGGACGGGGACCGTAAATGCGCCCAAAGAGGGCGGACACACAGGTCTGCCCCTTGTACGGATTATTCCAATCCCAACGCCTTCTCCACCAACTCCGTGAACAAAACAGCATCCGGTGCCGTGTGCAAGGGATCGTCCTTGGGCAGTTTGGCCCGTTCCTGTTCAAACTGCATCTGGCAGTAGGTGCAGGCCGTGGCCATGACCTGGGCCCCCGAAGAACGTACGTCTTCGAGTTTTTTGCGCATAAGCGCCGTGGAAACCACATCGTCACGGCCTCGAAGAGGATAGCCGCAACATTCCAGCCGCAGGTCCCAGTCAACGGTGTGTGCCCCCAGGGAGTGGATGATCCGCTCGAAAATGGTCGGGGCAAAGGGATCGTCGAATCCGGTCACCGTGCTCGGGCGCAGGGCGTGGCAGCCGTAGTGGCAGGCAACGGTCAGGTCCGTCAACGGGGCTACCGTTTTTTGGCGGAGGGTATCAGCTCCCACATCCTCGTCCAGAACGGTGAGCAGATGCTTTACCTCAATGTTGTCTGCCGGTTGCAGTCCTTCCTCGTCCAATTTTTCCGCCACGATATCGTGCAGTCTACGGTCCCTTGCGAGCCGTTCCCGGGCATGTTTGAGATTGCCGAAACAGCACTTGCACGGGGTCAGAATATGCAGGCCCTCGCGTTCGGCCAGGGCCAGGTTGCGCGCGGCCGAGTACATGGACGCCTCGAAGCTGCGGTGTCGCAGGGGCCATCCGCAGCAGGAGAATTCCATCTCGGTGAGACCGATATCAAGGAGGGTACATACATTTTTTACCGATTGCCCGTATTCGGGAAGATAATAGGGGATCTTGCATCCCGGGAAATAGGCGTAGTTCATGATTGGTCCTCGGTGTGGGGAGGTTGGAAACGCCGGTGTCTGAGCCGGGCCGAGGCGATGTTGCGCAGCTCATATAGGATGTCGGCCACCGGAATATTTTGCGGGCAGTGTTCCTGGCATTTGTAGCAGGTGGTGCAGCTCCAGACCATGCGCGCGGCCAGGGTTTCTTCCTTGAGGCCCATGCGCAGCAGATTCATGATCTGCTGGGGCGTCAGGTCCAGATCCCTGGTGGGGTTCTCGCTCACCGCGACCACCGGGCAGACGCTGGTGCAGGTGGTGCACTGGATGCAGGCCCAGAAGGAGGCGCGTTTGTCGGCCAGTCCCTCGCCACCCGGTGTGTTGGTGATTTCTGCCTCCTGCGAACTGAAGGCCTTGGCCCATGTTGCCGGTGGGAATTTTCGGATGTCCGTATTGGCCCCCCCCCGCCCGGCACGGTGCAGGCTCTTTGTAGACTCGATCCACAACCGTTGCAGATCGATGCCTGCCGGGCAGATGTCCGTGCACCGCATGCACCTTGTACAGATACGGCTGCCTTCCACCAATGCCTCCATGGTGTGGTGATCAAGGGATTTGCCTCTGGCCAGTTTGCGCAGAGAAAGAAGTTTTTCCGAAGGCAGGATGTCGGCATTGCCGAGCATGGCAAAGGCTGGTTGCACGCTGCAGTGGAGACTGCATTCGCCGCAGCGGGTGCAGGCGTCCAGCCCCAGGCCGGTTGCGATGTTTTCCGGACAGGGCCCGTCTTTGGGGGCGGAGCTGTCCCGTCGTCCCTCTCGCGCGGCAAGGTTGGCCGGGGTGGCCAGAATATGGAAAAATTTGCCAAACGGGAGCAGGGCCAGGCCCGCAAGACAGAGCAGGACATGGATGTACCAGAATATCCGGTCCGCCCTGATCCTATTCAGATAATCGGCCACAGGAGCCATGGCCCGGGCCAGAGGATAGGACACAAAGGCGGAACCCATGGGAGAGTGGCAGAAGGCGCAGCTGTCTCCGTGTATTTCCCGGCCCGTTTCGAGGAGTGCTTGATCTGCATCGACCGGTTCCGGGACCACCAGGCCGAATTTTCTGACCCACAGGGTGGTGAGAGCGAGGTGTTCTTCCTCGTCCAGCCCCGCGTATTCCTCGACCATCCGTTCGAACACGGCCGGGGAGATGATCTTGCCCGTTTCCAGAAAAAAGCCCGATAGGCAGATGGCCCCGACAAGGGCCAGAAGTGTCCAGTCCTGGAATCGGGAGAGGGATCGCAGGTTTTTGTCCCGGAATCGCCGCCACAGACCGAGCACGACGCCTACAAGGACCATCAGACCAAAAAGATTGCGCAGCCATTGCCAGGGGTTCAGGGTGGGCTGGTAGTCGTCGAAGAGCGTAATGCTGATCTGGTCGTCCAGTGCGTGGAACAGGAACAGGCCGATGAATCCGTAGAAGATGAGCATGTGCATGGCCCAACGCATTCTGCCCGTTCCGGCTGTCCGTTCCAAAAGCAGAACATCCAGGATCAGAGCCGACCCCTTTCTGAACCATGCGTTGACCGACTTGACCTGACGTACCTGCTTGGGAATTCCGGCCAATCGTTGCCAGGGGGAAAGGGTGGATGGAAAAAACCAGCCACGTACACGCCAGACCGTGCCGGTCAGACAGATGATGCCTGCAATGAGCAGACCCGTGTTCAGCAGATCCATGGGTTATCCTTGTGCCTTGTGGTGCTCGCAGATATGGGCCACCGCCTGGAAGGCCGTGGCCAGGGCCAGACCGGCTCCGCATTTCATGCGCATCCAGTCGTGATGGGCCAGGATTGCTCCTGCCGCAAAAAGACGCGGGTGGATGGGAACGGTCGCGCCGTCAACCGGGCGCATGGCCGCGTCCGCCTCCAGGCCGCATCGGTTGATGGGATGGCCCCGGGGGTGGAAAAAAGTTTGCTTGTGCCAGGTGGTTCTTGGGCCCGGCTGGGTGACCGGGAGACCGAACACGGTTTCCCGGATGGTTGTGCGGTCGGCCCCCAATCCCTTGCCGAGAAACCGTCCCGTGGCCAACAGGGCAAACCGGGCCTTGACTGTCAATTCCGGCCGCGTTGATCCCATCTGAAAGACAAAGGGGGCGCTACTCTCCCCCGGCATGGAGGCGTCCAGAACCATCTTCTGGGAAAAGGTCCGGACCCCCTTGCCGGGCAGTCCCCGATCAAAGGCCTGGCGCAACCGGGTTCCGGCGATGGACGGGGGCAGAGTGGGGATTTCAAAGATCGTTTTTCCGGTGAGAGCTTGCAGGTGTTCGAGAATGCGCATGGGCTCGGCAATGCCGAGGATGGCAGGAAAGCCGATGTAGGCCGTGTCATGGCCCAGGGCAAGGACCCGTTTGGCCAGGTGCTCGCGCACGGTAGCATCGCGCATCATCCAGGCCAGGTGCTCGGGGTAGAGCTCTCCACCGCATCCGGGAAAGTCGATGGTTGCGCTACGCAGTCCCGGCCAGTTCGTCCCTTGGTTTTCGACCATCTGTTTGCCGCTGAATCCCTTGAGTCCGTCGAAATCAACGATCAATGTTGACGCCTTATCCTGCAATGCCCGGACTCCCTGCCAGGCCGATACCGGCACCTTCAGAGTCGGTTTGACCGTCCCCAGGGGGGTGAGGATCTGGGCGTTGGTTCCATCATATCCCGTGTACGGCAATCCCTGTGCGGCCAGAAAATCGCAGAATCCGTCAATGGCCTGTTCGGTCTGTTCCCTGCTCACCAATGCATAGGGGTGGTCGGGAATGTCCCGGACCACTGCCTCGCGCGCCCCCCATGGGTCGTTCCAATATCTGCCCTGTTCCACGGGGTGCACCCCCATGAGGTCGATGAGTCCGGTGCTGAAATCGATCCCTCCGGTGGACCCGCACAGGGCCACGCTCAATCCCCTGTCGGCCGCGAACAGGGCCGCGCCCATGCCGGCAAATCCCGAGCCCATGACCATGATGTCGTATGTCTGTTTGTGATCGGTCATCATTTTTCCGTAATTTTTCAGGTCGATATAACGCCATTTTCGTAGGGCCTGCCCCTACGGAGATTTTTTGGTGAAGGGGGATGGTTGCCTACCCGTTTGTAATTTTAAACTCTCTCAACTCTCTAAAATTTACCTCTTTTCTATCTGTTTCCCTGGAGTTCAAGATCGAGCATCCCACAATACAATGCCTCCTGGAGCTCTGCCTGCATCAGGGGGCGGTCCCAGAGGATGGGGGCAAATCCCTGCCAGCGGCGTTCGATAAAGTTGGCAAGTTCTTTGATGCCCTGATCGCCCGTGACATGGCCCTGGTCATAGAGGTGGCCGGTAATACGCAGACCGCAGAATCCGCCCTGGCAGGGACCCTTGCCTACCCGGCTTCTGAGGCCGATGGCCGTGAGCATGGATCTGCCGCGCATGTGGTCCATGTTTTCGATGATCTGATCGACCCCTTTGCGGGAGACCATCTCGCATTCGCACAGGATGAGATCGTCGTCCGCCTTGTCCCTGATCCACGATCTGGGAGCAAACCCGGGTTCGGTCCAATGGCCCTTGGTAGACGATGGGAGTGGGGTGGTCCGGGTTGTACAGGGAGTATCGATCCCAAGTTTGGCGCAGACCATGTCGGCCGTTTTTTCGGCCATGAGCCGGTAGGTGGTGAGCTTGCCCCCGGTGATGGATATGAAATTATCCACGTTGTCCTTTTGGTGGTCGATGAGGGAGAACCCGCGACTCACGCTGCGGCCGTCCGCTGCGTCTCCCGTGAGGACCAGGGGGCGCACGCCCGCATAGGCCCTGATATATCGGGTGGTTTCAAGGACCGGGATCATGGCCGTGGCGTTGTCGATCATCCGGTCGGCCTCCTCGATGGTCGGTCGGCATCTTTCGGGATCGTCGATGCGCACCGACGTGGTTCCGAGCACGGAAACCGTACCTCCGGGAACCAGAATGTCCGCATCCGAGGCCTTGCGCAGACGGTTGATGACCCGTCCGGCGAGCCGGTCCTGGGTCACCAGAAGACTGCCCATGGAATAGAGGATATGGATTTCGGCCCCGGCCATGGCCGCGATGGTCCCGGCCCAGGCCCCGGCCGCATTGACCACGGATTCGGCCTGAATGTGGAATTCTTCCCCCGTTGTTTCGTTGGTCAGCCGAACACGGGTGATGGTCTTGTTCGCGATGTCGAATCCCGTGACCCGTGCGTTGCGCACCACCTTGCAGCCCAGGGACTGTGCATGGGCCAGATTGTCCAGGGAGAGCATGAACGGGTCGATGGCACCGTCCTCCACTCCAAAGGCGCCGATGACATCCTCTGACAGACAGGGTTCCAGCTCCCGGGCGTGGTCCGGTGAGATTTCGGTAAAGGGAATGTCGCTCTTGCGGCACATGTCCGGAAAATCGGCCACATAATTCTCGTCATCCCCGGCAACGGCCACAAAGAGCCCGCCTGTTTTTTCGATGCATTGGGGGGCGATTTTCCGGAGGATTTCTCCCTCTTCGCGGCATTCCATGGCCGCTTCGCTGTCCCCGGCCACATACCGGGCTCCACTGTGCAGCAGGCCGTGGTTTCCGCCCGATGCTCCTGCATTGATGTCCCGCTTTTCCACCAGCAGGCAGGAAACGCCCCGCAGGCTCAGGTCTCTGGCCAGGCCGGTTCCCGTGGCCCCGCCGCCGATGATCAGTACTTGGGTTTGGATGGGCATGTGTGAGTCGGGTTGGGTTAAGGGTTAAGGGTCAAGGGGTAAGGGGTAAGGGGGGGGGATGGAAGTGGTCAGTGGTGTGTGGAATATACGCGTCATCCCGGCGCAGGCCGGGATCTTGGACGTCAGAGAGGTGGGCACAATGTCAAAGCGACGCCACCGCCATGGAGATCCCGGACCAAGTCCGGGATGACGTTTTCGTCTCCGTTCTCCCGTCTCCCTGCCTCCCTTCTCCTTTCGCTAATCACTAATCACTATTTCGTAACAAAACATCCCGGATTTGTGGAGAAATTTTTTTTGCCATTTCCGATGATATGGTCGGGCAACCCATACCAGACAAGGTTTTTCATTGGGGAAAGACATTCCGATAAATTGCATTATCTCATTGCCTTATCGTCCCAACTCTGATAAGGCAAAGCGCACGTCAAACACGACAAACACGACCCGAAGATCGGCTAACAGCGAGGTATGCATGGGGCTTGAACTGGCCAATATTGACAAAATTGTGGCAGGGGAGATGCATCTCAAGGACATCGACCTCACTTTGGAATCAGGCTCCAGGTATGTGATCCTGGGGCGGACACTGGCCGGTAAGACTTCCCTGTTGCGGATCATGGCCGGTCTGGACAAACCCACCTCGGGCGAGGTGCTCATGGACGGCGGGGACGTCACCGGGGTTTCGGTGCGCAAGCGCGACGTGGGCATGGTCTATCAGCAATTCATCAACTATCCCTCCCTGAATATCTACAAGAACATCGCCTCCCCCCTGAAAAACACAAAAATGAGCAAGGCAGAGATCGACCAGCGGGTCCGGTCTATCGCCGGGATGCTCCATCTGACGGAGCTTCTGGACCGTCTCCCCGAGGAACTCAGCGGGGGGCAGCAGCAGCGCACGGCCATTGCCCGGGCCCTGGCCAAGGACACCCGGCTTTTGCTTATGGATGAACCCCTGGTGAACCTGGACTACAAGTTGCGCGAGGAGTTGCGGGACGAACTTTTGCGTATCTTTGCCGAGCGCGAATCCATTGTCGTGTACACGACCACCGAGCCCTCCGAGGCCCTCATGCTCGGGGGGAATATCATTGTCATGCACGAGGGACGTGTTCTGCAGGTCGGTCCCACTTCGGAGATCTATCGCCATCCCGCCACAATGAAGGTGGCCGAAGTGTTCAGCGATCCCCCCATCAATTTCGTCCGGGCCGAGGTGAACGGGACCACGGCGCACCTGCGTATCAATATCGATTTTCCCCTCACCGGGCATCTCAAGGGACTTAAACCCGGCATCTACCAGTTCGGCATCCGGCCGCACCATTTCAGCCTGCACCCCTATTCCGAACGGGACGTTGAGATCTGCTCCCGCGTGGAGCTGAGTGAGATCAACGGTTCGGAGACCTTTCTCCATTTCCATTATCGCAACCGCTCCCTGGTCATGCAGGAACAGGGGGTCCACTCCCGGGGGGTGGGCGACGGGGTGTGCGTGTATGTCCGTCCCCAATATTTCTATGTCTTTGACGAACAGGGGAACCTGGTGGTTTCCCCGGAAAACTAGAGGTCTTCAGAGGATTTCATGGCCCAGATCAAGCTCGATTCCATTGCTCACAGTTACCGGAACAACCCGGCCGGACCCGAGGATTATGCCATCAAGGAGGTCAATACCGTCTGGGAGGACGGCGGGGCTTACGCCCTGCTCGGTGCCTCGGGGTGCGGCAAGACGACCATGCTCAATCTCATCTCCGGGCTGCTCACGCCGAGCCAGGGACGGATTCTGTATGACGACAGGGATGTGACCGCTCTTCCCCCTGAAAAACGTAACATCGCCCAGGTCTTCCAGTTTCCGGTCCTTTACGACACCATGACCGTGTTCGATAACCTTGCCTTCCCCCTGAAAAACAGGGGCAAGGACCCGACCTTTATCAAGGAACGGGTCCATGAGATCGCCGAAGCCCTGGATCTGACCCCTTTTTTGGACAAGCGGGCCAGCGGGCTGGCTGCGGACGCCAAACAGAAAATATCCCTGGGCCGCGGGCTGGTGCGCGACGATGTGGCCGCCATCCTGTTCGACGAACCCCTCACGGTCATTGATCCCCATCTCAAATGGCAGCTCCGGCGCAAACTCAAAGAGATCCACAAACAGTTCGGCCTGACCCTCATCTACGTGACCCACGACCAGACCGAGGCCATGACCTTTGCCGAAAAGATCGTCATCATGTACGAAGGGCGGCTGGTCCAGATCGGCACGCCTGAAGAGCTTTTCGAGCATCCTGCCCATACCTTTGTCGGCTATTTTATCGGCAGCCCCGGTATGAATTTTTTGGACTGCACGGTTGAAGGGGGCAGGGCCGTGTTTTCGGCCGGTTCTCTGGCCCTTCCCGAACCCGTGGCGAAAAAGGCGGGGGGGATGGGCGGAAAATTTCAGATTGGTATCCGACCGCTGTATCTCGATCTTGCGGCCGAACCCTGCGACAACGGGATATCGGCCCGGGTCGTGAGCGTTGAAGACGAGGGGAGCAGTAGGATCGTTACCCTGAAGGTGGGCAAGAATACCCTCAAGTCCCGACGGATCGAAGGGACCTATGTCCCGGCAACGGGGACGGACTGCTGGATCTGCTTTTCTCCTGAAAAGACCAAGCTCTTTTGTGACGACAAACTCATGGACGTGGAGGTGGGCTGATGAACAAGTGGGAAAGCAACAAGGCCTGGTTCCTGATCCTGCCGGTCTTTGCCGTCGTGGCCTTCAGCGCGATCATTCCGCTCATGACCGTGGTCAATTATTCGGTCCAGGATATCTTTGGACCCGGCCAGGCCTATTTCGTGGGCACGGAATGGTACCGGGATATGCTCCATAACAGCAGGCTGCACGAGGCGCTGCTGCGGCAGATCATCTTTTCTTTCACCGTGCTGAGCATCGAGTTGGCTTTGGGCATCGGCATCTCGCTCACCATGCCCAAAAAAGGCTGGGGTGCATCCTTTTGTCTGGTCGTCCTGGCCCTGCCCCTGCTCATTCCCTGGAATGTTGTGGGGACCACCTGGGTGGTCTTTGCCCGCCCTGACATCGGACTTGCCGGGGTATTCTTGAATTGGCTGGGCATCGATTACAATTTCACGGCCAACTCACTCGACAGCTGGCTCACCGTGGTGGTCATGGAGGTCTGGCATTGGACGCCGTTGGTCATTCTGCTCTGTTACGCCGGGCTGCAGGCCATTCCCGAGGCCTATTACCAGGCCGCACGCATCGACGGGGCCTCCAAGTGGTCCGTGTTCCGCTATATCCAGCTTCCCAAGCTCAAAGGGGTCCTGCTCATCGCCGTGCTTCTGCGGTTCATGGACAGTTTCATGATCTACACCGAACCCTTTGTGCTCACCGGCGGCGGCCCGGGCAACTGCACAACCTTTCTCAGCCAGTATCTGACCAAGATGGCCCTGGGCCAGTTTGACATCGGACCGGCGGCGGCCTTTTCCCTGATGTACTTCTTGATCATCCTGCTGTTCTGTTTTGTGTTCTACACGGCCATGATGAATATCGGCAAAGGAGACGGACAATGAGAATCAATGTGAAACTCGTGGCCCTGGTGACCTATCTCGTCTTCCTGGCCCTTCCCCTGTACTGGCTTCTAAACATGTCCTTCAAGACCACGGACGAGATTCTCGGGGGGTTCAACCTCATCCCCGACCATTTTACCCTGGCCAACTACGCCATGATCTTCACGGATCCGTCCTGGTACATGGGGTATGTCAATTCCATCAAATATGTGGTCATGAACACGGCCATCTCCCTTGCCGTGGCCCTGCCCGCTGCCTACGGGTTCTCCAGATACGCGTTCGTCGGGGACAAGCACATGTTTTTCTGGCTTCTGACCAATAGAATGTCTCCCCCGGCCGTGTTTCTGCTCCCGTTTTTCCAGTTTTATCAGACGGTGGGGTTGTTTGACACCCATATCGCCGTGGCCCTGGCACATTGTCTGTTCAACGTACCCCTGGCCGTGTGGATTCTGGAAGGGTTCATGTCCGGGGTACCCAAGGAGATCGATGAGACCGCGTTCATTGATGGATATGGGTTTGGCCGGTTTTTCATCACCATTTTCATCCCCCTGATCAAGGCGGGGATCGGTGTGACCGCGTTCTTCTGCTTCATGTTCAGCTGGGTGGAACTGCTTCTTGCAAGGACCTTGACCACGGTGAACGCCAAGCCCATCGCCGCCATCATGACCCGGACCATCAGCGCCTCGGGCATGGACTGGGGCGGGCTGGCAGCGGCTGCCGTGCTGACGCTCATTCCGGGGACCATCGTTATCTGGTTTGTGAGGAACTACATGGCCAAGGGGTTTGCCATGGGGCGCGTGTAGTAGTTGGGCCAAAACGCACCCACCTGCGGCGTTGCTGCGGGATTTTGAAATCCTCATGTATTGGTATACACTGCGGTTTCAAAATCCCTTGCGCCTTGCACCTGGGCACGTTTTGACCCAACTTCGCGTTGTGCTGTGTCGGTGGAATGACATAGAGACAAAGCATGCCTTGTCTCTAGCCTTCGGTGACCAAATTAATGACCCGTTGCTGTTGACCTGATTGACGGTGAGTTGAATGAATTGATGTGAGGATAGTGACCATGAATATGCAATGGATGGCCTGGACGCCGGTTACGGCATGGTTTTTTGTTTTTATCGGGGTGATGCTTCTTACCATGGGGGTGTGGCAGGCGTTGTGCCCAACGGTGCCGCGCAAGGGGTTTTTGCCCATGGTGACCACCCGGGGGGATCGGCTCTTCATCGGGCTTTTGGGGAGCGCGTATATCCATCTGGCCTGGATCGGGCTTGTGACCGCTCCTCTGTATTGTGCCACGCTCATTTCCGCGTGTTTTCTCGTGTTTATCATCTGGAAGGGATAGGTTCTCTGTCCGGATAGGCGAGATTGGACGGACGTATATACTGTCTGGTGTTGACGTAGCGTAGGAACACTTTTCACCAAATGGAGGAGAGCATGAAGTCAAACCTGTCGAAGTTGTTGTATCCCTTGGCGATTACCCTGACCTGCATCGCCCTTGTGGGCATGGCCGGTTCCGGGTTTGCCGCTGACGGTCAGTACGAGACTGCGGCCAAAAAATGGGTGGACCAGGAATTCCAGCCGTCCAGCCTGTCAAAGGCCGAGCAGATGAAAGAGATGGATTGGTTCATCAAAGCGTCCAAACCCTTTCGGGGGATGGACATCAAGGTCGTCTCGGAAACCATCACCACCCATGAGTATGAGGCCAAGACGTTGGCCAAGGCCTTTGCCGAGATCACCGGGATCAAAGTCACCCATGACCTGATCGGCGAAGGTGATGTCATTGAAAAGATCCAGACGCAGATGCAGTCGGGCAAGAACATCTATGACGGGTACATCAACGACTCCGACCTGATCGGGACCCACATGCGTTATGGTTTCGTGCTCCCCCTGTCCGATTTCATGGTCGGCGATGGCAAAGACGTCACCCTGCCCACCCTGGATCTTGATGACTTCATCGGCAAATCCTTCACTACCGGCCCTGACGGCAAGCTGTATCAGCTTCCCGATCAGCAGTTCGCCAATCTGTACTGGTTCAGGTACGACTGGTTCCAGCGTCCCGATCTGAAAAAGAAGTTCAAGAAAATTTACGGATACGAGCTCGGTGTGCCGGTCAACTGGTCCGCCTATGAGGACATCGCGGAATTTTTCACCGACAAGGTCAAGACCATTGATGGCGTACGCGTCTATGGCCATATGGACTACGGCAAGAAGAGTCCCGATCTTGGCTGGCGGTTCACCGATGCCTGGCTGTCCATGGCCGGTGCCGGCGACAAGGGGCTGCCCAACGGCAAGCCCGTTGACGAATGGGGTATGCGTGTGGACGGGTGTCGTCCCGTGGGTACCAGTGTTGAGCGCGGTGGCGCGGCCAACGGGCCTGCCGCTGTCTATTCTCTCACCAAGTATATGGAATGGCTCCAGAAATACGCTCCGCCCGAGGCTCTGGGTATGACCTTCTACGAATCCGGCCCGGTTCCCTCCCAGGGGAACGTGGCCCAGCAGATGTTCTGGTACACCGCATTCACCGCAGATATGGTCAAACCCGGTACCCCCGTTGTGGACGGAAAGGGGCTGCCCAAATGGCGCATGGCTCCCTCGCCCCATGGTCCTTACTGGGAAGAAGGCATGAAGCTCGGTTACCAGGACTGCGGTTCCTGGACCTTCCTCAAGTCCACCCCCGAAGCCCGTATGAAGGCCGCATGGCTGTACGCTCAGTTCTGCGTAGCCAAGACCACCTCCCTGAAGAAGACCCTGGTCGGTCTGACCCCCATCCGGGAATCCGACCTGATGACCAATGCCATGACCGAAGTCGCCCCCAAGCTGGGTGGCCTGGTTGAATTCTACCGCAGTCCGGCTCGTGTCGCCTGGACCCCCACGGGAACCAATATTCCGGATTATCCCAAGCTGGCACAGCTCTGGTGGCAGAACATCGGGGAAACCCTGTCCGGCGAGGTCACCCCCCAGGAGGCCATGGACAACCTGGCCAAGAATATGGACAAGGTGCTCATGCGTCTGGAACGTGCCGATGTCCAGGGCGCCTGCGGTCCCAAGCTCAATCCCAAAAAGAGCGCCGACTACTGGCTGAGCCAGCCCGGCGCCCCCAAGGCCAAGATGGCCAACGAAAAGCCCCAGGGCGAGACCGTGAGTTACGACAAGCTGGTCCAGGCCTGGCGTGAGGGTAGGGTTAGATAGTGCATTGATTTGATATACTGGAAAAGGGGAGACGTTGCAGAACGTCTCCCCTTTTGGATTGCGGACGGGCTCATCGCGTATCTGAATCAGCGGATCGGGGCGACCCAAGCTGCGGCTCAGAAGGCGGGTACGGAAAAGACGGCGTCTTCCCCGGCAACACCGGCCAAGCTCAACTATACGCAGAAACGTGATTTCACCGATCTGCAGCGCTACACCGCCGGAATCCGCAAGAACATGGATATTGCCGTAAAAGCGGCCGAGCGCATGGACAAGGGGGAGATCGAGCAGGAAACCCGTTCACTCTGGGCGAAGAAGTGCCCGGGCGAACCCATCCTGACTTTCCGTTTCTGCGACAAGGACTGGCAACACAAGAAAGGCGTTGACGGCTGGTGGAGCGCAGGAACCTTCCATGCCGAAAAATACGATCGTTCCACCCTGGATTACTACGTCATCGTGGACAACAAGGACGGCAAGACCGCAACCCAGTGGATATGCTCCAAGATCAAGGATAACCTGGCCAACACCTCGCGCATTGTTCTCAAGAACAGCAAGTACGCCAAACAGGTGATGCTCAAGGACAAACTGGGTCGGTAGCAAGAAAATTGTGTCTAAGTGTTTCGACGGGAAGTGGTGCGGCCTCCGAATTGCTTCCTGTGATTTTAACCCAAGATAAGCATGAAAAAACCAGTCGACGCGATCATAAATGTGCTGGGCAAGCCCTATCAAACTGGCTTGAGCATACTATCGTTACTCAAGTATTCCCATAAGCACATCAATATTATCTATGTGATCTTTGAAGAAAAAAACAAAACATACCAGATTGATACGGTTAAAAAAATCCTTGAGCCGCTTGCAAACAAGGTCGTCTACTACACACCCAAGGCATGGTTTTGGGTCCATGCCGTCAATCCTGAAAAATTTTTCGATGAGGAATCTCGCCTCGGGTTGCGCTATCAATACGGGATGGAGCATTCGGACGCCGACTATGTGTACATCATGCATAATGACGTGGTTCATCATGCAGATGTGGTGGGAGCATATCTCGCAAGCATCGGCGATCATATGGCAGTCGGCAGGATAGGCATGTGTCACAATTGTCCCGCACGTTGGGCGGGGCTGTGCGATGGGACCCGCTACCAAAAATATCGACCGGATCTTGATGAGTTACGTGCCCTTTACCTCGATGCCGATCCGCAAGGTGGGTGGAAGGGATTTCTGTATCACCTCAAGGATTTTTGTGAGGAATACCGAACCAATCCCTGGCCCCTTCCCTGTTGTAGAGTAAACGAATACTCCTGCCTCGTTAATCTGAAAACGTACAAGCAAGCGACAATACCTTATGGAACGGCATACCCGTTCGGAGCATATGGAACCTGCGGCGATTATCTTCTGGACATAGGGTGCCGCTGGTTCCACGATATTCATCTCATGGGATACACCTGTAAACATCTTGGATTGGGGAAGGAACAATTATATCATATCGTGGGGCATGGGGCCATGTTCAATCAGGGACTATACGTGAAAAACGAGACCTTTGCCTTTTCAGCGTTGCGCAGGGATTATCACCTGCGTCTTGGAAAACCCTCCGTTTGATCATCCTTCCTCTCGTCGACTCTCCCTTTCTTTGCCCTTCACTATCTTTTCTGTATGGAATGTTTGTCGGTTGCTATGCCCTTCATTCCCGAGGCAGAAATGCCTCGATGGATCGTCCATACGCCCTGACAAGCTCGTCCATATATGCCCAGTCCACCGGCCCCCGGGCGGTCACGACCTCCTGGAACCGCTTGGGGATGGTCACCTTGTCCGGCTTGAATCCCGTCTTGCACCTGAGTTCCCAGCGTTTGGCCTGGATGGCCGCTTTTTTTTCTTCCAGGTTCTCGGCCATCTCTTCCAGACCCAGGGCGGTCATGGCCTTGATAAGTCGTTTAGTGGTGTACACCTTGCGGGCGAACAGGCAGGCCACCATGGAGCAGAGCAGGATGCGCTCGCGCTCTTCCTGGAGCAGGAATTCCAGGGCCGTGGACACATCCTTGGTACCGTTTTTCTGGTCAAAGGCGTAGGCGCCGGTGTCCAGGTGGGAATGTCTGAACCCCAGGGCCTGGCCGGCAAAGAAGTTCTCGCCGGTGGCGTAGCCGGCCATCTCCTGGCCGAGTACGCAGGCAAAGTCCTTGCCCCCGTACTCCGTAGCAGCTTTCATGGTGCCCTGAGCCAGTGTTCGGTAAAATGCATTGGGCGGGGTTCCCAGAAATTCCAGTCCCTGTCTGTAGGGGGCGAGCTCGCCAAAGGCCAGCGGTACCATGGTCTCCGCCGTCGTAATGGTCGATTTTTCCAGGGCTTCGGTGGCCCAGGCCAGGGCGACCCCCGCGCTCATCACATCCAGCCCGGCGCGTTCCACGTCCTCGAGCAGGGTCAGGACCTCCGGGGCCTTTGCTATCCCGAGCATGGACCCGACGGCGAAGATGGGTTCGTAGTCGTAGGCCACCTGCCGGTACAGGAATTCGTTTTCCGGTCCGAATTTTTCCCGCAAAAGACCCACATGGATGCAACCCACCGGGCATCCGGCGCACGCTGTCTGCCTGAGAAGAAGATCCCTGGCAAAGGTCTCTCCGGAAATCCCGTCGATGTTTTCGCTGTCAGATGTCTGGGCGAGGTTGCGCCAGGGCAGCGAGCCTGAACGGTCCAGTTTCTTCAAGTTTTCGGCCGTGCCCAGGTCATGGTATTTCTGCATCAGTTCCGAGGCCGTGGCCGCATGGAAAATCTCCTTGTACACCTTGGGATATTCCTTGAAGGGACCCAGGTCGAATCCCCTGTTGCCGGAAACGATGATCGCCTTGAGGTTTTTGGCACCCATGATCCCGCCGGCACCCAGACGTCCGAAATGGCGATAGCTGTCCACGTTGATGGCCGCAAAGGCGCATCCGTTCTCGCCCGCCGGACCGATGCGGAGGATGGATCTATGCCCCGAGTGTTCCCGGTACATGGTCCTGAGCAGTTTGCCCGTCTTGAAGATGTCCATGCCTTCCATGAAATGGACGTCCTTTACCCCGACTTTTCTATTCCCCACTTGCAGACAGGACAGCCTGTGGGCCCGTCCGGTGACCACCAGGGCCTCGTATCCGGCAAAGCGCAGGGCCAGGGCCAGTCGTCCCCCCGCGTGGGTCTCGGCGTACTGGTTATGGTATGGGGACTTGAATCCCAGAACGCATTTGCTCATCAATGGATAGAACCCGGTCAGAGGGCCGATGGCGAAAACCAGAGGCTGGTCCGGATGGTCCGCAGGTCCGTCCAGCAGCCCGAAGCGTTCGAAGAGCAGGGCGGCCAGGCCCGAGCCCCCGAGCCAAGTGTGGCGTCCCGGAATGTTCATAACTCTGGATCTGCCGTTGGAGAGGTCCACGTGAAGGACATTGAACAGGTCTGTCATGATTCTTCCTCCTTGTGGGGAGACTCCAGCCCGGTGCCGGGTTTTTCCTCCGTTACCTTCCCGCCCTTGACGCTGTCCCTACCCACGTCAACCATTTCCAGGCAGTCGTGCGGGCAGAAATCAACGCACCGTCCGCAGTGGATGCACATGACGGGTAGGCCGGTTTCCCGGTCCATGAGGATGGCGTCGACCGGGCACGCGGGAGCGCATTCCCCACACCCGATGCACCGTTTTTTCTTGAATACCACGCCCCCGCCCTGACGCTGGGTCAGGGCTCCGGTGGGGCAGACAGCGGCGCAGGGTGCCGGGTCGCACCCCAGACAGACCTGGGCGGAAAACCCCGTGCTCAATCCTCCGGCAGAATGGATGCGTATGCCCGCCCGTTCCCATGAAAGGGATTTATGCACCAGCCTGGAACAGGCCAGGGAGCACGAATAGCAGCCGATGCAGCGCTCCATGCGCAGGGCTCGTAGTAGTTTCATGGTCTACTCCTCGATAATACTACCATTTTTACGTTGTTCTGATTCTTTTTTGGAAAGTCAGATCCGCAAGGTAGAAGCGGCTTCCAACCGCTTTTCTTTGACCGGAATTTAGTGAAAATGGTATAATATGGAAATGTTCCGGCCGGGATGTTCCCTGGCCGGGCATGCCCTCTCATAGGTGATTTAGAAGATGGTGGCAACGGAAGGTCGTGTGCAAAAGGGTGTTTCTACGTCTCAGTGTCCGGTTCCGGAGAAGAATTTTTGACGGATATTCTTGACCTGATATGTATATTTGAACTATATGCTCAAAAAAAAGGATTATAGAGAATGATCGATAGCCTTGACGCTGAAATACTAAATATTCTTCAAAAAGACGGCAGGGTGTCCAACGCGGACATGGCCCGGGAATTGGGCATGGCTCCGTCCGCCATTCTGGAACGCAAGAAAAAGCTGGAAAAGGCGGGGATCATCAAAGGCTATGAGGTGCGTCTCGATGCCAAGTCCCTGGGACTTCCCCTGACCGTGTTCATCCAGGTCAAGACCGAGGAAAAGGTGGGCAAGACCACAGTGGGACATAGGCTGGCCGAGCTTCCCAATATCCAGACCGTGCATTTTATTGCCGGAGAATATTCGTACATGCTCCAGGCCCGTCTGAAGGATACGGACGATCTGGTGGACCTGCTCAAATCCATAGGCGAGACCCCCGAAGTGAGCGATACCCGGACCATACTGGTCCTGGATTCCATCAAGGAATCCCTCGGGCTGCCCATGGAAAAGCTGCAGACGCGCAGGCCGAGTCATAAACGCAAAAAAATGGGGCACTAAACCAAAACATGGAGGACAGACACGCATGGCCGACGATCACATGAATCAGCATATTGCCGCACGCGGCAAGGAATTTTTCGCCAGCATCAGCGGTGAGGCCCCGTCCATCTTCAACAAGGGGTGGTGGACCGGAAAGGTCATGGACTGGGCCATGCAGAACGAGAATTTCAAGGTCCAACTCTTTCGCTTCGTGGATGTCCTTCCCTACCTGAACACGGGTGACTCCCTGAACCGGCACATCCAGGAATACTTTGCGGCCGACAACCAGGACATTCCCGCGGTCATGAAATGGGGGGCCAAAGGGGCCACGGGCATCGGGGGCAAGCTGGCCTCCAAGGTCATGTCCAAGACCATCCGTGCGAACATCGAGGGCATGGCCAAACAATTCATCATCGGGGAAAACACCAAGCAGGCTTTGAAAACCCTGGCCAGGCTGCGCAAGGACAATTTCGCCTTTACCATCGATATTCTGGGCGAGGCATCGGTGAACGAGGCCGAGGCCGAGCAGTACATGCAGTCCTATCTGGATTTGCTCGAGGGACTGACTTCCTCGTACAAAAAGTGGAACAATCTCGACAGCACCGGGGAACTCGACTGGGGGCACGCGCCCAGGATCAATATTTCGGTCAAACCCTCCTGTCTTTTCTCCCAGGCCCATCCTTCGGATTTCGAGGGCTCGGTCACAGGGATCTGCGAGCGGGTCATTCCCATTTTTCGCAAGGTCCGGGAGATGGGCGGCCATCTGTGCATCGACATGGAACAGTATGCCTTCAAGGACATTACCCTCGAGTGCTACCGTAGAATCCGGTCCTCGGAAGAGTTCAGGGAGTACCCCCACCTCACCGTGGTCCTGCAGAGCTATCTGAAAGATACGGACAGCGACCTGAGCGCCATGCTCGAATGGGCCCGCAACGAGGGCCTTCCCATCTCCATCCGTCTGGTCAAGGGGGCCTACTGGGATTATGAAACGGTCATTGCCAAGCAGAACGGCTGGGACATCCCGGTGTATGTGAACAAGCCCGAGAGCGATATTGCCTTCGAGCGGCAGGCGGCCACGATTCTTGAAAACCACGATATCTGCCATTTTGCCTGTGGTTCGCACAATATCCGCACTGTCTCCGCAGTCATGGAGACGGCCACAAAGCTCGGCGTGCCCGAAGAGCGGTATGAATTCCAGATCCTCTACGGCATGGCCGAACCCGTGCGCAAGGGGCTGCTCAATGTGGCCAAGCGGGTCCGGCTGTATGCCCCGTACGGCGATCTTCTGCCGGGCATGGCCTATCTGGTGCGGCGGCTTCTGGAGAATACGGCCAACGAATCCTTCCTGCGTCAGAGTTTTGCCGAAGAGGCCGAGATCGAGCGCCTTTTGGAAGATCCGGCCATGAGCCTGGAGCGGGAACTCAAGAACAAGCCTGCCAAAAAACAGGGCAGACAATCGGTCATCGAGAACGAACCCTTTGCCGATTTCACCAAAAAGAGCGTCAGGGACGGGTTCCCCGAGGCCATCGCAAAGGTCCGTGCCGAGTGCGGGCAGGTCTGCCCCCTGTTCATCGGCGGTCGGGAGGTGTTTACTGACGACCGGATGGATTCGGTCAACCCGGCCGATCCTTTGGAAATCATCGGTCAGGTTTGCCAGGCGGGCCAGGCTGAGATCGACATGGCCATGGGGGCAGCGGCCACGGCCATGGCAGGTTGGCGGGATACCTCGCCCAAAAAGCGGGCGGAACTCCTGCTGCGGGCCGCGGACATCGCCCGGAAGAATATTTTCGAGCTTTCTGCCTGGCAGGTTCTCGAGGTGGGCAAGCAATGGGATCAGGCCTATGCCGATGTGGGAGAAGGCATCGATTTTATGGAATACTATGCCAAGGAGATGCTCCGGCTCGGTCCACCCAGAAGGATGGGCAACGCCCCCGGCGAGGTGAACGACTATTTCTACCAGGGCAAGGGCATCGCCGCGGTCATCGGGCCATGGAATTTTCCCTTTGCCATCAGCGCGGGCATGACCACGGCCGCACTGGTCGCGGGGAACTGTGTTCTGTACAAGCCTGCCGGACCTTCCTCCATGATCGGCAGCACCCTGGCCCGGGTTCTGCGCGAGGCCGGTGTGCCTGACGGTGTGTTCAATTTTGTGCCCGGCCGCAGCAGCGTGATGGGGGACTACCTGGTCGAGCAGCCCACCCTGTCCATGGTCGCGTTTACCGGGTCCAAGCCTGTTGGTCTTCGGATCATCGAGAAGGCGGCCAAGGTCCAGGAAGGGCAGAAGCAGATCAAGAAGGTCGTGGCCGAACTCGGTGGCAAGAACGCCATCATCGTGGACGACGACGCCGACCTTGACGAGGCCGTCCGTGCTATCATCTATTCCGCCTTTGCCTACCAGGGGCAGAAATGTTCGGCCTGTTCCCGGGTCATCGTGCTCGAGCCCATCTATGAAAAGTTTGTCAGAAGGCTCAAGGAGGCTGCCCTGTCCCTGGCCATCGGTTCTGCCGAAGATCCGGCCAACTACATGGGACCCGTTGTCAGCGAGGAGGCCCTGGAAAAAATCAAGAAGTGCATCGGGATCGCCAAGCAGGAAGGCGAGGTCCTGGTCTGCCGCGACGACATCGATGTCCCCGGCTACTACGCCCCCCTGACCATTGTCGAAAACATCCGTCCCGAGCACACCACCGCCCGGGAAGAGATCTTCGGGCCGGTCCTGGCCGTGATGAAGGTCAGGGATTTCGACCAGGCCATCGGATGGGCCAATGCCACGGACTACGCCTTGACCGGGGCGGTGTTCACCAGGAGCCCCAAAAATCTGGAAAAGGCGCGCAAGGAATTCAGGGTCGGCAACCTGTACCTGAACAAGGGGTCCACCGGGGCCATTGTCGAACGCCAGTCCTTTGGCGGCTTCAATATGTCCGGCATCGGTTCCAAGACCGGCGGTCCCGACTACCTGGTCCAGTTCATGGACCCGAGGGTGGTCACGGAAAACACCATGCGCCGCGGTTTCACCCCCATCGAAGAAGGGGATGACTGGGTGGTGTAGTCATACTGGCAGATGACAGATACGTGAAACGGCGGCATCATGAGGTGATGCCGCCGTTTTTTTTGAGTCGAAACAGGTTGATGCATGCCCGTTCAAGCCATCAGATTCGCCAAGTCAGCAGCATCCCCAAACCGCAATATGCATCGGTCATTACCCAAAAACAGGGGTTCCACATAGCTGCCTGGCAGTGAAACGTCTCTGCCTCGTGTATCGGCAAACCGGCCGTTATCGATTTGTCATTTGTTGTCGTCAGAGAGGGCGGGACGGCCCCGATAGTTGTCCCAGTGTTCCACGTGCCCGCTGATGTAGACCTGCCCCTGCAGGGGAAAGTGCGTGTGGATGAACACCCATTCCTTGTCCACGCCGGTTCGCTTTTTCAGAGAGTCGGCAATGGCGGTCATCAGTTGGGAAACCTGATCGTCCGTGAAAAAACCGGGCACGTAGAGATCCACGAACATGGGTTTGTCGGTTGCGGGTTTGCCCATGCAATGGATGGCGTCGAAGGTCTGCCAGTAGTAGGTGATGAAACGTTCCTCAATGCCTGTGGAAGCGGTGACGTCCCTGCTGACTCCGGCGAGCACGGCCGGGACGTCCAGATCACTTTTGGCGTAGGTGATCCTGACCATGGGGTCGGCCGGATCGATTCCGCCATCAGCCATGGCCGTACCGTTAAGACATGCGCACAGCAGAAAAACGATTGTCGTCAGTCTGACTGTATCAGGAAAAAGGCTCATACCGGCCCTCCGGGTTGGGTATAGAGAACGTTTGATCTGACTCTGATTCTTTGGCTTCCCATATGATGTGGGCAACATGTTTGACAAGGAAAAATACGTTTTTGTTCGAGATGCGCAACTAAAGGGTATGTTCCGCATGGGGATGAAAGGACAGGCAGGGCATGTTCGGGTTGGGAGGTGGAATGGGATTTATTGAAATTGCAGGCCATGGAGTATACAAACCGGACCAGACTGCATGATGCGGTGCAGGACGGGGATCTCGTCCTGCACCGCATCGAAAAGCTGGCAGCAGGAGACGCTATGCGTATGTTCGAGGAACACTATAAGGATACCTGTTTGTCCCTGTTTCGGAATGATCGAGCAGGGAGAATGGGAACCGGGTACGCAAAGCCGGGCAACCGATGAAGGATCCCAAGGATTATGCCCTGGCCTTCAAACGGTATAGAATGCAGAATAGTCTCATTCTGCTTGTGGCCCGGGGGCGTCAAGGATATTATGTCCGTCTCACCCTTCAGTAGATATCCTGAGGATACTTGCCGCCACTTCGAAAAACGTGCTCCGAGGGGTGGACATTCTTGGACGCATCGGCGGCGAGGAGTTTGTCGTTGGGCTGCCTGAAACACGGCTTGACCAGGCTTTGCTTGTAGCCGAAAAGCTCCGGGCCGCTGTGGAGCAGGCACACGTCCGGCTCGATGACGGCCGTGTGGTGCATTCCACGGTCAGTCTCGGCGTTGCCGGACTCGACATATGTGTCGAGGTCGATGACCTGCTCAAACATGCCGATGTGGCGCTGTATTCGGCAAAGGAGAACGGACGCAACCGGGGTGAAAATATCCCCCTGGTGAAGTCTGAGCGTGTTGGGTTTTAGCCACGCACTGTCGGATACGATTGGGCTTTCTTGCATCCCGATCTCTGTGGTCATACGTGGGCTTTTGCCTTGCCCGGGCCTGATGGTCCTATTTAACAAAAACAACCAAACGGATTCGCCTTATGACTATCTGGTACAACCATGTCCGGGCCAGGATCGATCTGAAGATTTTGGAGAACAATTTTCGCCTCATCGCTGCCAAGGCGCCGGGCCCCATTCCTGTGGTCAAATCCGATGCCTATGGGCACGGTATCGGTCCGGTGGCTTCGCTCTTGGCCCGTTGCGGGGCCGAGACCATGGCCATCGGAACCGTGGGCGAGGGCGCGGCCCTGCGGCTGGTTCCCTTTGCAGGGAAGATCCTTTCTTTGCTTGGCCCCTTGCTTCCGGAGGAATATCCCATGATGTGGGAGTACGATATCATGCCCTTTGTCTGCCGTGAGGAGCAACTGCGCCTGATCGAAGAGGAGGGCAAGAGGCAGGGAAGAGTTCTCGATGTGGCTCTGGCCCTGGATACGGGCATGGGAAGGATAGGTTTTGCTCCTGGTGGGATCGGGAAGGTCCGTTCCTGGCTGGAAAAGGCGGAGTTCGTCCGGCTGCACATGGTCTGTTCCCACTTGGCCACTGCTGACGAGCCCAAGAGCCGGGATTTTGTGCTCCATCAGGGGGACGTGTTCACCGGAATGTGTGATGACCTGGCCGGAGGCGGCCTTGCCTTCAAGAGGTGCTTGGCCAATTCGGCAGCCATCCAGGCCTATCCCGAACTCGCCTTTGACGCCCAGCGACCCGGCATCACCCTGTACGGGAGCAATCCCTTTGCCGGGACCGAGTGGGAGGCCAAGGCCGAAGGGCTCAGGCCCGCCATGGACGTGACCACCAGGATCATTGCCGTCCATGATCTGGCCAAGGGCGCCCCCATCAGCTACGGTCGGACCTTTTACGCCCCCCACGACATGCGCGTGGCCATTGTCGGGGCGGGCTATGCGGACAACTACTCCCGCGGCCTGTCCAACAGGGCGGAAATGGTCGTCCACGGCCAGCGAGTACCCATTGTCGGAAGGGTATGTATGCAGATGACTGCCGTGGATATTTCCCATGTTCCGTCGGCTGTGCCCGGCGATACGGTCCATCTTCTTGGCGGCCAGGGGGACAACCCCGTCACCCCCGAGGATTTGGCCGGCTGGTGGGGGACCATTGCCTACGAGGTTTTTTGTCTGCTGGGGCAGAATGAGAGGGAATATACCGCGGGATAAAAGAAAGGGAGACGGGAGGTAGAAGAGGCTTGTCAACAAGGTCAATGGGGGCAACAGGGTCACCCGGCTGTCGCTGTGATGGGGCTGCTGACCCTGTTGACCCCATTGCCCCTATTGAACATGTTGACGCCTGGGATTCCGGATGTTGTCCCGGGGGTTGCCACCTAAAACCTAAAACCAGTTATAATCCCATTGACATCCCCCTCCAAAAAAAATAAAAACCCCTCTTTCCTTGCTCTTCCCGCTCCCATCCGTTTTTGGGCGCGCACAGGAAGGGCCAATAGACCGCAAGGAGGTTTATTCGATGTTGCAAAAGTATGAAACCCTGTTGCTGATGAGCCCTGAAATGGGTTCCGAGGCACGGCAGGAACTCCTGGATAACGTGTCCGGGATTATCGAACGCGACGCGGGCAAGGTCCTGGTCGTGGACGATTGGGGGATCCGTGAGTTGGCCTATCCCGTCCAGAAGGTCATGCGCGGCTACTACACCCGGCTGGAGTATGCCCTGCCCGGTGGAGCCGTCACCGAACTGGAACGGAATATCCGCATTGCCGACGGTATTTTCAAGTTTCTGACCGTCAAGCTTGCCGACACCTACGAGCCGGAGGGAGAATAACATGGCCTACAAACGTCGTTTTACACCCCGGAGAAAATTCTGCCGTTTTTGCGAGAACAAGGAACTTCCCCTGGATTACAAACATCCCGAGATCCTTAAGGATTTTATCACCGACCGTGGAAAGATCATTGCCCGGCGTATTACCGGCACATGTGCGAAGCATCAGCGGACATTGACCCGCGAGATCAAGAAGTCCCGTCAAATGGCCTTGTTGTATTATACTGCTACGCATAGTTCCGATGTCAAGAAACGGACTATTTAGGAGAGTTGCCTTATGAAACTTATCTTGCGAGCAGATATCGATCATCTTGGAAGGCTCGGTGACATGGTTACCGTCAAGCCCGGGTATGGCCGTAATTACCTCGTCCCTCAAGGATATGCCATGCTGGCCACCAAGGCCAATGTAAAGGCCTTTGAGTTCGAGCGCAAACGGTTGCAGGAAAAAATGGACGCCATCCGTTTCGCCGCCCAGGAACTCGCCGACAAGCTGGCCGAGGCCAGGGTGGTCATTGATGTGCGTGTGGGTGAAGGCGGCAAGCTTTATGGATCCGTCAGCACTGTCAATATTGCCGACGCCCTGAAGGAAATGGGTGTTGAGGTGGACAAGCGGAAGATCGTGCTGGATGATCCCATCCGTGCCTTGGGCGAGTATACTCTGGAAGTTAAACTGCATCCCGATGTCAAAGCGGAATTGAGCGTCTCGGTCGTACCGCATGGACACAAAGCCGATGAACCAGAATCCGAATCAGAAGAACCCGCAGCTGAACCAGTTTCAGAAGAAGAATAACGCCGGTTCTCCACATACCGCATCCAAGGGGTCGGCAGCAGGTCTGGATAAGGTCTCTGCCGACCTTTTACGTAAACTCCCCCCCCAGAATTTGGAGGCCGAGCAGGCCGTTCTGGGCGGGGTTTTTTTGCGCAACGGGGTGTTCCATTCCCTGGTGGATATTTTGGTCGAGGATGATTTTTATTCTCCGGTCCACAGGATGATTTTTGCCGCGTTCCAGGATCTGTATCGTCGGAGCATTCCCGTCGATCTCTTGTCGGTGACGGAATTTCTGCAGGCCAATGGCAACCTGGATAAGGTGGGCGGGGGGATGTACCTGACCTCGCTTGTCGAATCCGTTCCCAACGCCGCGAACACCCTCTTCCACGCAAATATAGTCAAGGAGAGAGCCCTCCGCAGGGAGTTGATCGGAGCGAGCACGGACATCCTTTCCCAGTGCTTCGATTCTTCCCAGAACGTGGAGTCCCTGCTCGATCAGTCCGAGCAGAAAATTTTTTCCATCTCCGAGGCCAAGGTCAAACCGGTGTTCCGGTCGGCCAAGGACCTGGTTGCAGACGTTTTTTCCGAACTGGAAAAACGGGTCGAACGCAAGGAATTGGTCACCGGAGTCCCCACGAGCTATCACAAATTCGACGAGATGACCGCAGGGCTGCAGCCCTCAGACCTGATCATTGTTGCAGGGCGTCCGAGCATGGGGAAGACCGCCTTTGCCCTGAATATGGGCATGCGGGCCGCCGTCATGCATGAGGTGCCCACGGCGGTCTTTTCTCTGGAAATGTCCATGGAACAGCTGATGATGCGTATGCTCTGCTGCTGGGGAAAAGTGGATTTGAGTCACCTGCGCAGCGGTTTTTTGGACGACGAGGATTGGAAGCGGCTCTATGAGGCTGCCGAGGTTCTTTCAAGGGCCCCTATCTATATTGATGACACCCCGTCCCTCGGGACCATGGAAATGCGCGGACGGTGCCGTCGCCTCAAGGCCGAGAAAAATCTCGGTCTGGTCATCGTCGATTATCTCCAGCTGATGAAGGCCAGTCATCGTATCGATTCCCGGGAACAGGAGATATCTGAAATTTCAAGGACCTTGAAGGCCCTGGCCAAGGAGATGCACGTGCCCGTGGTCGCCCTGTCCCAGCTCAACCGCAAGGTCGAGGAACGGACCAACCGGCGACCCATGCTTTCCGATCTGCGGGAATCCGGGGCCATCGAGCAGGATGCGGATGTCATCGTCTTCCTCTACCGGGACGATGCCTACAATCAGGCTGAGGACAATCCCAAGAAGGGGATCGCCGAGATCATCATCGGCAAGCAGCGTAATGGACCGACCGGAACGGTAGAACTCACGTACCTCAATAAATACACTGCCTTTGAAAATCTCGCCAATATCGCGCCTTCCGAAGAAATGGCGGGCAATTAGGGACGGTAAGAAAATCAAGAAATTGGTGGAGCGGCCCCCCTTTCCAATCTCTTATGTCCCCAAAATCCCCAAACTCTCTCAAATTTCCAAAATTTTTCAAATCTCCAAAATTTCTGACCTGTAGCCCAAGGACGGGGAATCATGACCAACGATGTGTTCCACAAGAATGAATTACTCGACCGGGAATCCCTTGACACCCTCCAGGGGGTGCGTCTCAAGAACGCGGCCTTCCAGGCCAGCAAGTCCAGGTTCTACCGGGACCAATTGTTCAGGGCCGGGGTGCGCATAGCTGATATCAATTCCGTCGAGGATATCCGCAAACTTCCCTTTACCACCAAGGACGATCTGAGAGAGCATTACCCCGACGGCATGCTGGCCATGTCTATCGAAGAGATGAACCGGATGCATGCCTCGTCCGGCACCACGGGTTCTCCCACCTGCGTGTTCTATTCGAAAAACGATATCCAGACCTGGGCCGATCTCATGGCCCGGTCCATGTATGGCGTGGGTATCCGACCCGAGGATGTTTTCCAGAACATGTCCGGTTACGGGCTGTTTACCGGTGGCCTCGGCATCCATTATGGGGCCGAGCGCTTGGGCTGCTGCACCATCCCTGCAGGGGCGGGGAACAGCAAACGGCAGATCAAGTTGCTCAAGGATTTCCACGTTTCTGTCATCCATATCATCCCCTCTTATGCCCTACATTTGGCGACGGTATTCGAATCCATCGGCATGGACCCGCGCTCTCTTGAGCTGCGTGTTGCGGTCATCGGTGCGGAGCCCCACTCCGAGGCCGTACGTCGGCGGGTGGAAGAAATCTATGGGATCAAGGCGTATAATTCCTATGGGCTTTCAGAGATGAATGGCCCGGGCGTGGCCTTTGAATGCATGGAGCAGGACGGCATGCATATCTGGGAGGATGCATATCTGGCCGAGATTCTTGATCCGGAAACCCTCGAACCCGTGCCTGACGGCGAGATCGGGGAACTCGTCCTGACCACCCTGGCCCGCGAGGGTATGCCCCTCATCCGGTACCGGACGAAGGACCTGACCCGGTTCCTCCCCGGTGACTGCCCGTGCGGCCGGACCCATCGTCGGCTCGACAGGATTCTCGGCCGGGCCGATGACATGATCATTCTCAAGGGGGTCAATATCTATCCCATGCAGATCGAGCGGGTGCTCATGGGGATTCCGGAAGTGGGTCAGAACTACCTTATCGTTCTTGAACGGGAAGGATTTCTGGACCAGATGCGGATAAAGGTCGAGGTCAAAGATGATTTCTTTGTAGAGGACATGCGGGTCTTGAAGGGATTGCAGCAGTCCATCGCCCGCAAGCTCCGGGATGAAATCCTGATCACCCCAAGAGTGGACCTGGTCGAGCACAACACCCTCCCCTGCAGCCAGGGTAAGGCTAAAAGGGTGGATGACCGCAGGGATTCCTAGGTTTCGACCAGCTCGTTTTGTTCCCGCCGACCGGTAACCAGGATGTATCAGCACGCACAGGGCCCACCAGAAATATTCTGGTGGGCCCTGTGCGTGCTGCGGGAACAACACCCTAACCTTCTCGGATTATTATCTGTCCGTTTTTTTGATCCCATCCATCATTTCTCGGACGCTTTTCTCTCCGGCGGCAATGGCCTCGTTGGCCAGGTGTATGTCCAGGAAGCTGATTTGCCGGGTGTCCGGTTTGAGGAGAATGTCCGGCGGATCCTTTGCCAGGCGGGTTTCCTTGAGGGCATTTTCCATAATGTCGATGGTGTTCGAGAGGATCTCGAACAGAGAGATATCCTGCGAGCCATTGTCATTTTTGCGCTGGATGAGTTTGTTGAAGAATTGGCTCGGAAAAAGATCATGGCCTTCCAAACGTTCGACCCAGGAGGTGATGAAATTTTGCTGGCTCAGAAAAGAAGGCAGGGGCTTGGATCGGTTGGCACCGGGGATTTTTCCCTGGATCTTGGATTTGATGAATTTGGAGTTGACGTCCACCCCGATGACCAGATCCGCGCCCATGGCCCGACAGATATCGATAGGCAGGGGGTTGACCAGGGCTCCGTCCAGCAGGATACGACCGTTGTCCTGCGCTGGGGTGATGAAGCCTGGAACCGATATGGTCCCTCTGAGTGCCTTGCAGATGTCCCCGGTTTGGGCCACGACCTGGTCGCCCGTGCGGGCATCGGTCATGACCATGGCCATGGGAATGTCGCAGTCCTCGAAGCGGGGCATGTTCAGATACTGACGGTGGAATTCGATGAATTTATTCCCCTCGATCAGTCCGGATTTCGGGAGAACCAGGTCCAGAATGTTTAGGGTGTCTTTGCGGGTCCATTGCCTGAGTCTGGCGGTATAGGCTTTGAATCTCCCGGCTGTATACATGGACCCCATGATCGCGCCCACACTGGTTCCGGCCATGCAAAAGGGGGTGATACCCAGTTCCTCAAGGGCTTGGAGCATCCCTATATGGCTGATGCCCCGGGCCGCACCGCTGCCAAGGGCGATGCCGACCTTGGCAGAATGGAGTTCGTCCATGGAAATGTGGCGATAGAAATGCATAGGCGGTTTTAGGTTTTACGTTCCAGGTTTTAGGTTCCAGGCCGGTACCCTGTGTCCGCAGTCCCGGTCTTTATTCCTGCCGACATTGCCAATACGGTCAACGCCGGTCACTCCCCCCCACCCCCTCTTTATCCCTCTGCGCGGCAACAAGCTTTCCCACAACGGCCAGCCGTTTCTGGATGAGGTTTTCCTCCATTTTCCGGCATCGCCCTTCGAGCATGTTGCCCTGGAGACTGGTTGCAAAACCATAATCCTCCAATGTTGTTTTCATGTCCACGATCAAGGGGGCCGGCGGGGGGAAGCCGGTTGATTTGTATCGGAAGCCGATATGGTTCTGGGTAGGATTCGGGCCGCACACCGTGTCGATTTCGGCAAAATCCGGACCGGCTTGGATGCTCATATGCAGATAGGTCCGTGATAGGATGGCGTGGCCGAAGAGGTGGGGGGGGGCTGCGGCATCGGCGGTATCGTCGTCAAGGCCCTTGGACGCGATGGTTGACTCGATGCCGAACCACAGGGCCCACATGGGAATGGATTTGAGTTCGTTGGGGTCCACCGTGCTCTTGCCCACGGCGGTAGGGAAAAGACCGTCGGCAAGGTTGAGGACCCAGATCCTGGCCGGCGGATCGTCGAGTAGCTTGGTTCCCTCGAGTCCCAGCCCGGAACGGTTGACCAGGGCGAACATCTCTTCGATGCCCCTGTCCCTGGCAAAAGTGATCATATCGTACATGGACTTGATCCGTTCCGGTGGAACATGCTGTTCCACACCGACAGGGGGCAGGGATGATCGGCCGACAGCGCTCAGGGTCTTGTCGGAGCGTTTTCCAACGGATGTTTTTTGGGGGTCGGGTACCACCGATGTTATCCAGAACCGATGGCGCGTATCCAGAACCCAGTCGATAGTGTGGTTCGCTGCGAGAAGTTCCTGGATGGCCAGCCCATGGATGGTCAGCTGTTTGGCGTTGCGTGGACTCATGAACGGGGGATCCGGGTTCAAAAGCACTCTGTGGCCTTCGTCCCTGGCCAGCAGCATGGTTGTGTCTTCTGGGCCGGACGATGCGGCGTCGAGGACGATGGAAACCATGTCCCGTTTTCGGGTTCTTTCGGGCAGCGAGTGTATTGCCTCTGTGGGTTCGGGCTTGAACCATCCCGATCCGACCTGTGCGGGCAGAACCTGGGCCATGACCACCATGGGGGCCTCGCTATCGGCCAACCCCTGTGCGATGCGTTCGGCGATGCACTCGGGCCGGTATTTGACCCGCACACATTCTTTCCAGGCCCGGAGAATATTCGAAAGGGTGATGCCTGAGAGTCTGACGTGATGGGCCCCCAGTCCACGGGTGGCAGGGGTACGTCGCGGGTCCGCGTCCAGATCCACGGTCCCGGATCCGCCCACGAGGTCCAGGGTGGCGATTTCCATGGCATCGGCCACGCCGGCCGGGATGGGGGCTTCGAGGATAATATCCTGCAAGGTCCGGGACAGGGTTTTTAGTTTGTCGATCTGGCGGAGGTCGACGTCCCGGAATATCTTGTCCAGTTTCGGTCGGAGATCATTGGCCTCGATGAAATAATGGTATGCACTGGAGGAAATGACGAATCCTTGGGGGATCGGCAGGGCGGAACCGCTTTCGGCCATGATCCGGGACAGGGCTGCCGAACCGTCATTGGCGTGTTTTTTTCGTTTGAATGCCCCGGCCAGGGGAAAGACAAAGGGGGGACGTATCTCCGGGTCGTTCACGCTCACGGCCATGTGCATGTAGAAGCTGGTCTTGGAGACATAATCCATGAGGTCCATGAATCTGACCGGGTTGATCCGCTGCAGATGTTCGAGCATCCTGCGTACATGGATATCCAGGCGTGATGTCAGGTACAGGATCCTGGACCAGTCCGCCATGGGGCTTTGGGAATGGAGCTCCTCGATTTCGGCGATGATCCCCAGGCAGGTTTCGTCCTCCCGCATGAGCCGGGCAAAGGCATTGTACTTGGAGCGAAGGATCGCTCCGGGAGGAAAGGTTTCATAGGTCCAATGGGAAAAGATGTTGCGCAGACTCATGGGGTTTCCGTTCCCTTCATTTGCGGATACACGCAGTATCCCGGTCCCGGTTCCTGGACCGGTTCCAGGGGCAGGGTGACCTTGAAAACAGTTCCCGGTCCGCCGTCGTCGGGCATGTCTTTGGTCCTGAATTCGGGGGGCAGGGGGCTGGTCGCCTCGATGGTCCCATGGTGGTCCTGGATGATCCCAAAGGAGACGGATAGTCCGAGCCCGGTTCCCTTGCCCGTTGGTTTGGTGCTGAAAAAGGGATCAAAGATGGAGTTGATTTTTTTCTGGGGAATCCCGTATCCCGAGTCCGCGATCCAGGCGGTGATGGTCATGTCGCTGACGTCGAGTCGCGTTCTGACCAGGATCACCCCGCCGCCTTCCAAGGCATCCATGGCGTTGGACAGCAGGTTCATCCACACCTGTTTGAGTTTTTCCGGATCGCCCTGGATGATGGGGAAGCGGTCGTCGAGTTCGGTGATGATCTTCACATGTTCGAGCTGAAAGCTGTGACGGACGAGATGGATGACCTCCATGATAGAGTTGTTGAAGCACATGATCACCTTCTGGCTCTGGCTCTGTCTGGAAAACCCGAGCATGTCCGCGACGATCTTCTTGCAGAAATGGGTCTGCCTGATGATGGTCTGCAGGTCGTTGTAGATGGGGCCGTCTTCTTCCACGTCTTCCTGAAGGAGTTGGGCGTAGCCGAGTATGATCCCCAGCGGGGTGTTGATCTCATGGGCCACGCCACCGGCGAGCTTGCCCAGTGACTGGAGTTTCTGGGACTGGATGAGCTGATCCTGATAGCTCTTGAGTACGCTGATGTCCCTGGCCGTGGAGAGTACCCCGGTGATCCTGCGGTTCTGGTCGCGCATGGCCAGCCTGATGACATGGAACCAGTGGACGGAATCGCTGTCATGTTCGGGCAGGAGCTGTTCTTCGTTTACAACCGTCCCGGTGAGCAGGATGTCCTGGGCCTGTGCCATGCGCGATTGGGCAATATCCGGGGGGAAGAGATCCTTGTCCGTGCACCCGACCACGGTGTCCACGGTTTTACCCACGAACCGGGCAAAGGCGGTGTTGGCCGCTATATATTTATGGTCCGGCCCGATCAGGCCGATGAGATCCGGGGAGACGTCGAGGATGGTCCGCAGGAATTTTTGCTGCCGGGCCATGTCCTTTTCGGCCTGTTTGAGATCCTCGATGTGCGAGCGCATGGTCAGGGCCATGATGTCGAAGGTCTCCATGAGTTCCTGGATCTCGTCCCCACTGCGGTTTTTGAAGACCGGGCATTTGCGGCACACCGAGAGTTTTTCCGGAAAGGGCATACCCTTGCACTCGGGGCATTGGGTGTTGGACAAACACCAGCAACGGTATCTCGTGTTGCCCCAGGCCACGCAGGAGGTGCGGTTGCAGTCCCTGATCTCCCAGCATTTGGTCACCGGTCCCGGATAGGTGGGCTGGTCCATGTTTCCTTTGACGATGGCCTCGGCATGGTGCTGGAGGAGTCCGATCCTGGAGGTGATCCGCCGCGAGAACAGGGCGGAGAGAACGAAAGCCGCACACAGGGTCAGTCCGGCTATGAGAATGATGGTCAGGATGAGACCGTGGATGACCTGCTGGATCTTGTTCTGGGAAAGACCGACCCTGACCGTGCCAAGACGCTTGCCTTCAATAATTACGGGCGTTGCGAAATCATAGATTTTTTCCGTGCCCGTATCGATGGTCTTGGTCCCTGTAGTCGCGGAATCAGTGCTCTGGTTGGCCTGCTTGAGGTCCGAGGGGAAACCCTGCTCAAAGGTGTGCACCAGAACCCGTCCCTGTTTGTCCTGGATGAAGACATAGGTCACGTCCTCGTCGACCTTCATGAGTTCGTCGACCATCCCCTTGAGGGCGAGCATGTCCGTTGCCAGCAGGGGGTCGGTGGCCCGCAGGGCGAGATTACCCGCCATGACCTTGCCCTGTTTGAGGAACTCGTCGATCAGGGCCCTGGAGGTTATGGGGGTGACGAAAAGGGTGACCACCAGGGAGGAAAAAAGAACGATCAGGGCGATGCCGATGTTGACCTTTGTCCTCACGCGCATGCGTGAAAAAGTCTTCACGAGTCACCCCCGGGGTCGTCCATATGCCGGCATGGCGGAACAGGTCCAGGATCGTCATGGGCCAACCGGTCGGCCAACCGCCTGATGGGATCGTAATCTTTGTCCACCGTGGGGATGATCCCGTCCATGTCCGCGGTATGGAGGATCGCTGCCTGCTCGGGATCGTTCAGGGACAGGGCAAACATGGCCCGGGAGATTTGGTCCACGATCTGTTGATCGAGGTCCTTGCGGGCCGCATAGACCCAGCTGGGATAGGGGGGGGTCGTGGCGATGATTTTGATGGAGTCGGGCTCGATTTTTTGTTCGACAACCTGGAGAGCACCTTCACGGATGGAGGCTATATCGTATTTTCCGGCGTACACGGCCAGGATGGCTTTTTCCTGCTTGCCGGCCGGACCCGGAGCGAAGTCGATGCACGAGAAACTGTCCTTGGAAATCCCGTGATCGAGAAAATAGCCCAGGGCCAGGAGGTAGCCACCCGTGGAAAGCGGATCCACGGCGATCCACCGTTTGCCCACGCAGTCGGACAGCCGATTGACAAAGGGATTGTCGGCCCTGGCGATGATCTGTCCACGGAAGGTGGGCTTTCCCGAGGATGGTTCGATAATCCGCGCAAAGGCCCGGGCTCCGGTTCCGGCCAGCCGCACGTAGACCATGGGATTGGAAAAGGAGATGTCGATCCTGTCCTGTTTGACCATGTCCAGATGTTCGTCGAACGTGTTCGGAAAGACCTGACGTATGGCCAGGCCGGTCTTCTGCGCAAGATAGCGGACAAGGGCATTGTGCCGCTTGTACGAGACCGAGTGGGAGTACTGGGGCAGATACGCATAGGTCAGGGCCCGCTCCTGTCTGGGCCGATGGATGGTCTCTCGCTTGTCCATGTCCACATGGACGACCTCTTCCCCCCGGTCGCACCCAGAGACCCATGGAAGGATGAGCAACAATCCAAGGAGCACAACGCAAAAGCGCATGCGGCAGGAGAAAGGGGATTCAGACATTGTATAAACCCGTTTTATGTTTTATATTGCAAGGATCAGGATACAATTTGAATACATATACTGTATAGTAAGAATTTATGCTGATTCAAGAATTACAGGTTGATATGTAAAGGTGATTCACGAGTCGCCCGTTTGGACAAGCACATGGAGGCGAGAGAAAACAAAAAACGCTGCATGGAGATATGCTTTCCATAAAAGAAATTCTGTAATGTCAAAAATTGTGTATACAGCCCCTCCTGTGGGCTGCAGAAACGGTCGATCCATGAATCGCCCCTACGAGTTGTGGTGCTTTATAGTATGCTATGGGCATGCACCATCATGAAACGTAAAACATAAAACACCCCTATCCCTCCCACGGAGCCATTGTCTCCGAAAGTTCGGCATCCTCCCTGTGCATGGCCGCGATCCGGGAGAAAAGGGGGAGTCGGTGTTTGATACGGGAAAAGAGGACGCGGAGCACGATGTAGCTGCCGATCAGGGCGAAGGGATATTCCGGTCCCCAGCCGATTCCCGGGATGGTGGCTATAGTGATTCCGGAAAAACGTTCCTGCATCCAGCCCAGGGCAAAGGGGAGCGGCCACAGCGATACGGCGAACAGGGCGGCCTGGGCAAAGAAAACCTTGCCGAAATATTCGTTGGCCCAGGAATTGGCTGATTTGTATACGGATTTGTTCTTCTGTTTGATGGCGTCCACCGAGATGTTGTGCATGCGGATCATTTCCCGGTTGAGGCGGGCGTAGTACTTTCGGTTGGTCAGATAGACCAGGGCCATGGACGCTTCGCCAAGCACGATGCAGGCCATGGCTAAAATAACGGTGCCGAACCAGAAGGACAGTTCAGGAGATCCGGAAAAGATCCGGTAGGGTGCGATGAGGACGGGATCAAGGATGGAGAGAATGGTGGTCCAGGTCATGGGCGTGTGCCGGGTGAAAGAATGGTGGATTTATAAAAATACGTATAAATGTTCCCGCGGTTCAGGTCAAAGCAAAACGGCCCGGCTCTCCATGTGGTGAACCGGGCCGTACTTCATACCTGTGGATGGTCCTGCCTCTAGAACGGTGGCAGGAGGCTAAAGCCCAGGAAACCCTTGGAGGAATATCTGATACCCACGTACAGGGCAAGGACCACGAAGAGTCGCTTGAGCCAGACATCGGGGATGTACTTGGATGTCCGGGGGCCGATGAAGGAGCCGACAAGCACGCCGAGCAGTTCGATACCGATGAGCGGCCAGAAGACCGGAGTGTCCTTGACCACCATGTACGTGAAGATGGAGGTGACCATGCCCACGAGAACGGCAAAGGAGGACGTGCCGGCAACCAGGTACATGGGCAGACCGGCAACGCTGGTCAGAAAGGGGACCAGGAGAAAACCGCCGCCCACGCCGAGGAAGGAGGCCAGGGCCGCGATGACGAACCCGCCGCAGATGGGAACCAGGGGGTTGAAGGAAAATTCAACGCCGTAAAAGGTGAAGGAGCATTTTTTCAGGCTGAAGTTCAGGACCTTGACACCCTGTTCCTCGGTGGAGGCCTGGGCGCGGTTCTTGCCTATGTTGGCCTCTTCAAAGGCCTTGGCGGCTGCCCGGGCCTTTTTCTTGCCCGCCTGCCCCTTGGGAGTGGTTTCGTAGAACAGGTAACAGCCCAAAAAGAGAACGAACAGGCCGAAATAGCCGATGTAGGACGTGAGGGAGATTTTGCCCGCGGTCAGCCAGGGAACCAGATAGGAACCGGCAATGGAACCCGCTGCCAGGCAGAGGCCGAGGGGAAGGACCAAACGTCCCATCTTGTAATAGTTGAACGACCCCGAGGCCGCGGAGGTACCTACCAGCCACTGGTTGGACACACGGATGGAGTCGGTGACCAGCTTGTTCAGGACCGGGGAGGTTTTTTTGAATCCCGAGGCGAAGTTGCTCAGGCCGAAGATGGTGATATGGCCCACACCGGCCATGATGCCGCCAAAGGCCCCCACCGTGGAAAAGATCCAGCCGACCCAGATGGCCCAGAAAAAGGCCACGATGAGGCTGATATCCGGGGCCCCCGGGATGCCCAGAAAGCCTGTCGGGGCCCCCGGATTGATCTGTCCTTCTCCGGTTCCCTTGGGGGTTGCATCGATGGCTTCCTGCAGACGGTCGGCCCAGACGGGATCGAACCAGATGGCAACGGCCATCAGGGCCAAGCCGATGACGATCAGCTGCTTTTTTGAAAAACTCATGGTGTTCTCCTTGCGATGTGGTGGAAGGTAGGGATCCGCGTTGCCTTGAACAGACCATAACCGTTTTTTGTCTTTTTGGAAACGATCAGCGGATAAAAATGTCGAAAATGGGTCGTGCGGTTGAGGGTTGGGGGTGTGGGAGCTTACGTCCCTTGCCGGGTGGTAAAAAACGGGGCCATGCCTTGGGACGGGTCGCCCCGTGATTGGAGTGGTTTTGTATGGGCCTGGTTATGGAAAGGCAAAAATGGGAAAAAAAGAATTTTTTTGGACAATATTTTCTAAAATATCCGATAGGAAGGATCGTATTTTGTGATTTTTGTCACGAATAAAATAATTATTCTTTTATTACAAATCTATACGTATAGCTTAAAAAATTTCTATAACTTTATGATGCGTTTTTGATGGATTGCATATGGAAAGGCAGGCATCCCCGGGCAAGTAGAGGGGAGCTTGTATGGATTTTGGTCTGACCAGGCACGCAAGCACCTGGGTACGGGGGGGGGGCTCGGGGGTGCCATCTGTGTTTTGACCTTTGTTCAAGGGATGCATAAGAAGGGTATGAACTACCTTTCATCATGACCTGGGAGACGCCATGGCAAATATAGTCGTACTCGATGATGTCCAGGATGCGGGCATCCTCATAAAGCGCATTCTTTCCCGCAAGGGACACACCGTCCACGCCTTCACCGAAGAGGAAGAGTGCATCGATTTCGCCCGTAACACCCCGGTTGATTTGGCGATTCTGGACATGAAGCTCAAGAAGATGAGCGGGATGGACGTTCTTGAAGAGCTGATGAACATTTCAACCGATATCAAGGTGATGATGCTCACGGGCTATCCCACCCTGGAAACGGCCCGGGAATCTCTCAACCTGGGAGCCGTTGAGTATTGCGTCAAGCCGATCGATAAAGAGGAATTGGAGGCCAAGGTTGCCGAGGTGTTGGGGTGAGCCGTTTTGCTGCCATGACGCATCCCTCCCTTTCGCATCTGGCCCGCAGGGTTTTTAGACCCGGCACGCTCATGCGTGAGCGGTACAACGGCTTCATGGAGCTGCTCCATTACGACAATATCGGCCTTGAGATCATCGCGGATCTGCAGGAGATCCGTCACGGGCACGAATGCGCCGACTGGGCCAGGATCGACTGGCTGGTCCGCAGGGTGATCAAGGCGACCAGGAGGATGATCCATGCCTTTGGAGCCATGTCTCCTGGTTCGGCGCGGGATATTCTCCAGTGGCATGATCGTGTCGCAGCGGATATTCTTGCAGGCTGCTCCCTTCCTGTTCTTCCCTCGGATCCCCCCTATCTCCTGGACCTGGATGGTCACCCTCTGGAAGAACATCTTGTCGGCGGCAAGGCGGCTGCCCTGTCCCGGGTCATGTCCCATGGGGGGATCCATGTCCTGCCCGGTTGTGTGGTCACTTCCAGGGCCTGGCAGCTTTTTGTGGAGCACAATGATCTGCGTTTCAGGATCGATCGGGCCCTGCAGAGCGTTCGGCCCCATGATCATGTGAAGATGACCAAGCTTGCCGAGTACATGCAGAATCTGATCCTGGAGAGCGAGGTTCCTGAATCCGTGGCCGGGGAGTTGTCGTCCAGGGTCCGTTCGTATTGCCGGACATCACCGGATTCCCGATTCATCCTGCGCAGCAGCGCTGTGGCCGAGGACGGATCATTTTCCTTTGCCGGGCAGTATGAAAGCATCCCGGACGTGTCTTTCGGAGGGATTACGGAGGGGTATAAACGGGTTCTTGCGGGCAAGTACAGTCCCAATGCCCTGTTCTACCGCATCCATCACGGATTTACGGACACGGAAACTCCCATGGCCGTCCTGGTGCAGCCCATGCTCAATCCGGTCGCAAGCGGCGTGGTATACACCCGTGATCCTGCGGGGGGGGGCGATATGCTGGGGATCTATGCAGTGCGGGGCAGGGGAGAGGCCCTTATGGACGGCCAGGTGACGCCCACTGCCGGTCTGGTTCCCCGCTGCGGTCCGTTCTGTGGTGGAGGGATCGAACACTGTCTGGACGAGGAGGTCTGTACGACGCTGGCTCGATCCGCCCTGCAACTCGAAGAGATCCAGGGGGAACCACAAGATGTGGAGTGGGCCCTGGACGCGCACAACCGGTTGTTCATCCTCCAGACCCGTCCTTTGACGGCAGCGTTCGACACTGTGGGGGCACGAACATGCCATTTGGCCGGTGGGTCCGCGGTACACAATCCTCTGCCCATATGCCTCAGTCGAGTGGCTCCGGGAACGGCGTATGGACCCGTGCATGCGATAAAAGACTGCGGTCGTCCAACAGATGTTCCCCTTGGATCCATTCTCCTCGTCAGATCCCTTCGGCCCGAATTGGCCTCGCTGCTGGACCGGGTCCGCGGTGTTCTTGCCGAGTCAGGGAGCCGGGCCTGTCATTTTGCCGCGGTGGCGCGGGAATTCGGCATTCCTGTGCTGGTGGGACCCGGGGTTGACGGGATTGCGTCCATGTCGCCCTTCGTGACCATGGACGGCAACAACGCCCATGTCTATCCGGGACGCGAAGAAGGGCTCCTGAAGGCTGCTGTTCGCATCGAACCCCGATCCTCACCGGTTGCGAACCGACTTGACCGGATTATGGACCGGATTGGAACGCTCAATCTTACGGACGCCATGTCTTCGGATTTCAATCTCGAGCATTGCAGCTCTCTGCACGATGTCATCCGACTGGTGCACGAGATGGGCGTCCGCACGATGTTTGCCCTGGTCGACAAAACAGGCCGAGGTATGGGGCGGGCCAGAAAGCTGGAGTCGGAACTCCCCCTGTCCATGCGTATCGTGGATCTCGGGGATGGGCTGAATAGTGACCACAGACGGACAGCGGTCGGCCCGCAAGAGATCCGCTGTCTGCCCCTGCGGGAACTCTGGAAGGGACTCGCCAGTCCGGACATCTTTTGGGACAGCAACATGCCGCATATGGACTGGGAGGAATTCGACCGGATCAGTGCCGGGATTTTTGGTGCCAAGAGCGCGCTTTTGGCCAGCTATGCCGTTGTTTCCAAACGCTATATGCACGTACTTCTCAGATTCGGGTACCATTTTTCCGTGGTCGACAGCCTGCTCGCGGAAACCTCCAAGAACACCTATGTGAATTTTCGGTTCAAGGGGGGCGGGGCGGATATGGAGGGACGACTTCTGCGCCTTACGTTCATTGCCCGAGTGCTCGGGGAAAACGGGTTTGGAGTGGCTGTGAAAGGCGACAGGTTGGACGCGCACATGAATCGGTTCTGCGTGGAAGAGACCCGAACCGGGCTGGTCCGTCTGGGACGGGTACTGGCCATGACCCGGCTCATGGATATGCGTTTGAACGCACCGGAACAGATCGACCCCCTGATCGAGGAGTTTTACAGCGGATGACCATACAACGATCCTCCTTGACCTGGGTCACGTCCCAATTGGCCGTGGGCAGCGCGCCCATGTCCCAGGTGCAGCTCGAGGCATTGCGCGCCCAGGGGATCGGGGCCATTCTCAACCTCTGCGGCGAGTTCTGCGATCTGCACACCATTGAGCAGGATCACGGGTTCGAGGTCTATTATCTGCCCATCGATGATGAGGATGCCCCGGATCTGGCCACCATGGAGCCCACCTTGGAGTGGCTAGATGAGGCCCTCTATCTGGGTAAGAAGGTGTATATCCATTGCCGCCACGGCATCGGCCGGACCGGGACGATTCTTAACCTCTACCTTCTGCGCAAGGGGCTCGGGCACAAGATGGCTGCGAAGATCCTGAAGAATCTGCGTGCCAAACCGGCCAATTTCGACCAGTGGTGGACCGTGCGCAAATACGGTCGCAAGACCGGCAAGCTGACCCTGCGAAAACCCAGCCTGGAAGTCCGCAAGAGCGTGGACCTCGAACCCTTTCTTCAGGAATACGAAAATATCCGGGACGAGGTGGACCGGTTGCGTGCCGGGATCAAGGGGCTGTCCGTATGCGGACGGGATTCCATTGCCTGCTGCACCACCCCGATCCGGATGCCCCTGGCCGAAGCCGAATACCTGCGCAAGGTGCTTGATACCCGGCTGCCCAGTGATGTGCGCAAGGAAATCATCGAGCGGGCGGCCCGGGTGGCCCGTAAGGAACGGGCGGCCAAGGGAGAGGTCCTGGCCGAGGGCAGGCATTGTCTGGTGGGAACCAAGACCCTGTGTCCCTTTTCCGAGCAGGGCTCATGTCTCATCTTTGACCACCGCCCCCTGCAGTGCAGGACCCACGGGATGCCGCTGACAGCGGCCCACGATCTCTGGGAGGAAATAGCCCCGGCGCTGGACCAGATTTCGGCCGATCTTTTTTTCGGGCTGACCGGTGCCTTCCCCCCGGCCGACCTGCCGCAGTTTTCCCTGCCGGATGTGGCCTCGGGGAGGTATACGTCCATGTTCTTTCATCTGGTCAAACAGGGGAAAGGATAATGGGCCGGCAAAGAGTACTGGAAGTGGTCAAGGAGGGGACGATTGTGGCCCCGTCAGGGTGATTGTGCGGGAGAGGCGAGATGCAAGGCAGAAATGCTATTGTTTTGCGATTGATACCGGGTCCGTTTTAGGAGAACATATTGATTCTGGCCATCCTTTTCGTCGTTTTGCTGCTACTTTGCTTCTGCACCCATTTTGTGGGTTTGCCGGGCAACTGGTTCATTCTGGCCCTTTTCGGGATCTGGAAATGGATCCATCCCGCGGCTGGCATGGGGTGGACGTTTTTCGGCGTGCTCGCCGGATTGGCACTTGTGGGTGAGGGGCTCGAATATGTGACCCTGTTCTGGAGCGGGAAACGGTCCGGCGGGACGAAAAAGGGAAATTTCGGGGCCATGCTCGGGGCCTTTGTGGGTGCTGTTCTGGGAGCGCCCTTTTTTTTCGGGGCCGGGGCCATTCCGGGGTCCTTTGCCGGGGCCTATCTGGGGAGTCTTGGGCTGGAACTTCTGGGGGGCATGGCCTTTGCCGGGGCCAGCCGGGCGGCAGTGGGGGCCATGTGGGGCAAGGTTTTCGGATTGATCGCCAAGATGGGCCTTGGCGGAGCCATGCTCTGGATGGGCGTCCCGAGACTTTTTGCATGAGAGGCAGCGTGAGGAAATCATGATGGAAAAGAGCATGGAATGGTTGGTCGGTGAGCTGGGCGATCTTCTGAGGGCCAAAGGAAGGACGATGGCCACGGCCGAATCCTGTACCGGCGGACTGGTGGGCCACGAATTGACCAATGTATCCGGAAGTTCGGACTGGTATCTGGGGGGAGTCGTGTCCTACAGCAACGCACTCAAGATGGGACTGCTGGGAGTGGATGGAGAAATCCTTCAAACCAGCGGAGCGGTGAGTGCCCCCTGCGTCCGGGCCATGGTCGAGGGCGTGTGCAGAGTGACCGGCGCGGATGTAGGCGTGGCCCTTTCAGGCATAGCCGGGCCTTCGGGGGGTACCCCGGACAAACCCGTGGGCACGGTCTGGATCGGCTGGTATGTCCACGGGCGGACATGGGCCGCGTGCGAGCATTTTTCAGGGACCAGGTCCCAGATCAAACAGCAAAGCGCAAAGGCGGCTATAGCCGGTCTGGTCCGGGAGATGACCACCGGATAGAGACAGCAACGCAGGCAGGAGACCCCCCCCCGTAGGGGCAGGTTCCATACCTGCCCCCTGAGGATACCAGCAGCAACGCAGGCAAGAGACAGCAACGCAGGCAGGAGACACCCCCCCGTAGGGGCAGGTTCCATACCTGCCCCCTGAGGATACCAGCAGCAACGC
>NZ_JBUDSQ010000016.1:0-56909 GCF_054921335.1 Desulfoplanes sp.
CAAAAAAGAGTTTGCTGTTTCAGATGGTGGTTGTGTCCGCCAACAGGCCCTGGGTATCTCAAACATACTTCCTGGCGAACTTAAGCATCTTTTGTGCCTCTACAAAACCGGGATTGATTTCAAGGGCCCTAAGGGCTGTTTGTTCCACGTTTTTCCATTGTCGCCAGTCGATATACACCCGGCCGAGATTGAACAGGATATATTCGTCATTGGGCGAGGTGGACAGGGCCTGGCGGTAGAACCGCTCCGCCTCTTCGAAGTTTTTGCTCCGTCGGAGCGCCATGCCCAGTTTGTTGAACACGTGTGGGGACTTGGGGTTGTCCTCGTAGGCGGCCTTGAGATAGTCGATGGCCTCGTCATAGAGTCCGGCGTTCAGGAACCGTTCTCCCACGTCCGCCCTGAGTTCCATATCCTCCTTGAACTCCTTGCACAGCTTGGAAAAAAGGTATCTGGCCTTGTCGTATTCCTTGCTGTCCAGGGCGGCCTGGGCCTTTTCCAGGTCCCGCTGTTTTCTGTTTTTCCACTCCTCGAGTTGTTGTGAGGCCTCCTTGCTTTTTTCCGCCTGGAGCGTGGACAGCAATTCGTTGATGGTGTTGTTCAGCTTCTTTTCTTCTCCGGGTTGGTAGGAGATGAGCAGGGGAAAGACCTTTTTGAGCTCCTGGTCGTGGCCGAGCTGATATACGGCCCACTCGATCTGCTGTTCGAATTCCTGTTTTTCGTGTTTCAACAGGTTCGTGCGTAGAAAAAAACCAAGCACTTCGTGCAGAGAATTGACCGCCGCATACAACTTGCCCTGCTTGAGCAGGGTGTTGATGCTTGAAAGTTGTTGCTTGATCTTGATGAAGGCCGTGTTGCTCATCGCGTCCCCCTTGTCGTGAGCATTGGTGGACCATGATCAGTGGTCCGTTTTTTAAAGAAAAACAGGTGGGCATACCATGGGCTACGGAGTGACCATCTCCCTGAACCGGGCAAAGAAGTACCGGCTGTCGTGTGGTCCGGGAGCGGATTCCGGATGGTATTGTACCGCCATGATCGGTTTGTGCCTGTGCCTGAATCCCTCGAGGGTCTGGTCGTTCAGGTTCACATGGGTGGTTTCGATATCCTTGCATCCGCTCACGTCCACGCAGAATCCATGGTTTTGCGAGGAAATTTCGATTTTTCCCGTGGTCAGATCCTTGACCGGATGGTTGCATCCGTGGTGGCCGAATTTGAGTTTGAAGCTTTTTCCGCCCAGGGCCAGCCCCAGAATTTGGTGGCCCAGACAGATGCCGGCGATGGGGTACCGTGTGGACAATCCGGCAACCGTGGTGATGGTTTCGGCCAGGACCGCGGGGTCGCCGGGCCCGTTGGACAGGAAGATCCCATCGGGGGCGAGGCTGTCCACCTGTTCCGGGGTAAAATCCGGGGGGACCACGATCATATCCAGCCCCTGGGCGGCCAGAAGGCGGAGAATGTTCCACTTGATACCGAAGTCATAGACAACCACTTTGGGTCCCTGGCCGGTCCAGGATGTGCGGTCCAGGGGCTGGACAAGGACGTCCGGACGACCGTTGACCCATTGGTAGGGGGTCGACGGAGCAACTTCCGTGACCAGATTCTGTCCCTCCATGGGCGGGATGTTCCCGGCCTTTTCGGCCAGGGCTGCGGGATCCTTCGCTCCCGTGGCGATGACGGCACGCATGGCCCCGTTGATACGCAGATGTTTGGTCAGGGCCCTCGTGTCCAGGTTGTGTATGCCCATGACTCCGTGTTCCTTGAGATAATCGGGCAGGCTCTGGGCCGAACGCCAATTGGACGGCCTGGCACAGCATTCCTTGCAGATCAGTGCCGCCGCCTGGATCCGGTCCGATTCCACATCCTCCAGGTTGACCCCGTAGTTGCCCATGAGCGGGTAGGTCATGCAGACCATCTGCCCGCGGTAGGAAGGGTCGGTCAGGATTTCTTGGTAGCCGGTCATCCCGGTGTTGAAGATGACTTCACCACTGGTTTCACCCGGGCCGGTAAATGATGAACATTCGAAAAAGGTGCCGTCTTCAAGGGCAAGTATCGCTTGCATATGGGGGTACTCCGATATGGCCGGGGCCATATTGTTGTCTTATATTGTTGGGTCCGAGACCGGAGTGGTCCGGTCTGTTTCAGGAGGACGCGAGCATTCCGCGTACCCTGTCCAGGTCCTCGATGGTATCCACTCCTATGGACGGATATTCGGTAAGGGCTACATGGATGGGGATGCCCGCCTCGAGAAGGCGCAACTGCTCAAGTTTTTCCATGCGCTCCAAGGGGCTTTCGCCCAAACTCTTGAATTTTTCAAGCACGGGGAACCTGAATCCGTACAGCCCGATGTGCCCGAGAAACGCATCCTGGCCGTTCCGGGCAAAGGGTATGGGGGCCCGGGAAAAATACAGAGCGCGGCAGTCCCCGGCCCGGACAACCTTGACCAGATTGGGATCAATGGCCTGTTCCGGGGTGATGGATTTTGCCAGGGTGGTCACCATGACCCGGGGATCCCCAAAGGGGGCCGTGAGCTGGTCGAGCATTTTTGGCTCCAGGACGGGTTCATCCCCCTGGATATTGATGATGATCGCCCCGGGGCCCACGTCCAATTTGACGGCCGCTTCAAGGACCCGGTCGGTCCCGCTTGTGTGGTCTTCGCGGGTCATGACCACCGGGATCCCGAGTTCTGCGGCCTTGTCGGCTATAATCCGGCTGTCTGTTGCCAGGGCCACGTTGGTCAGTGATGCCGACCGTGTGGCACGTTCGAATACGTGCCAAAACATGGGCTTGCCCATGATTTCGGCCATGGGCTTGCCCGGGAAACGGGACGAGCCGTACCGGGCCGGGATGATTCCGTAGATGGGGGTGGGCATGGGAGTCGTAGGTTTTGGGTTTTATGTTTTAAGTATTAGGTGGTTATGGGATGGGAGTGAAAATTCCGATTTTTTTTTGTCTCACCAAAAAACATTATTGCAACAGCTCTGCTATTTTTTGGGCGACCTTGGCTGTGCCCCCCTTGCGGGAAGAGAGATAGGCGTCGGCTGCGGCCCGGACGTTTTCGCGGGATATGGTTGCCGATGCCCCAAGCTGTTTGGCCAGTTCTTCCGGGCCGTGTACCACCGTGACCAGTCCTTGCTCCATGAGATCTTGGCCGACCCAATGGAAGTTTTTCCAGTATGGTCCGATGACCGGGCGTACTCCCTGGGCCAGGGGTTCGAGAAAATTCTGGCCGCCCAGGGGAACAAGGGTGCCGCCCACGAATGCGGCCTTGGCCAGGGCGTACACGGCCTGGAGCTCGCCGAACAGGTCCCAGAGGACGACCGTGCCCGGTTTGACATGATCGTCAAGCTCGGAACGCAGTAGCCAGGGGATTGTGCCGGCTTTTAGGAATGCTTTCCAGGAGTCGATACGGTGGAGGTGACGGGGAACAAGGGCGACAATGGTTGTCGGATGCTCGCTGACGATCCGTGTGAGGGTGTGTCGAATAGCCGGTTCTTCCTCCTCCCGGATGGAGCCAAGGGCAACGATCCTGGCCGATGGCCTGAAAAAGCGGGACAGGGGATTGGCCACATAGGGGATGGCCGGGCTCTCTCCGATGCGGTCGAACTTGATGTTCGGCATGGTCGACACGTGGGCGTCCTGGAAGACCATGGCAAACCTGGACGCATCGGCCGGTGATATGGCCATGATCTCTTGGGGACCGAGAGTGCGGAGAACCGGGCGTAACCGCAGATAACCGGAAAAACTTTTGGGGCTCATGCGCGCGTTGGCGACGAGTACCGGACAATTTCGTTTCTTGCATTGTCCGAGAATACCCGGCCAGAGTTCGGTTTCGAGAAGGACCACGGCATTGGGCCGTGTCCGCCGCATGAACAGCGCGATGATCCATGGATGGTCGAGGGGACACACGCGGATTTCCGGCCGGGAGGTCCCGGCCTGAGGGGGGAAATGTTCGTTGAGGATGGTAAAGCCCTGGGAGGTGTTCGTGGTTATGAGGATGGAAAGACCGGGGCGGTTTGTGCGGAGATGTTCGGCAAGAGAGATGGCCAGGAAGGCCTCGCCGACGGATGCTGCCTGGATCCAGAGATCATGAGCATGCACGCCGATTCCCCAGCCGAACCGTTCCAGCCAATGCTCCCTGAGCCGTTTGTTCAGGAAGACGAGGGGGAGTGCCAGGGTCCAAGCCAGGGTATACAGGGCCGTAGAGAAGAATCTTTTCATGCGTTTTTCCTCATTCCCAGGGTGATCAGCCGTCTTATGAGATCCTCGAAGGACATGCCCGCGGCATGGGCCTCCTTGGGCAGGAGCGATGCCCGCGTCATGCCCGGAAGGGTATTGGTCTCAAGGGCAAAGGGACACCCTTGACCATCCACGATGAAATCAGTCCGGCTGTAGTCGGCGATCCCGAGTCCCCTGTGCGCTCGAAGGGCCATCGACTGGACCGTTTTTGTCAGCGCCTCTCCAATGGGTGCGGGGCAGATCTCCTCGGCACCCTGGTCTTCGTATTTGCTCGTATAATCGAAAAAGGTTCCTTTTTTGGGGGTGATCAGGACCGGAGGCAGGGGGGTGGCGTCGAGCACCGCACAGGTGATTTCGGTCCCCTTGATCCGTTCTTCGACCAGGATGTCCTCGCAGGCCAGATCCGCATGGCCCATGACGTCCTCGTACTCATCCTGCGATCGGGCGAAAAAGATCCCCACACTCGATCCCGCAGTGTTCGGCTTGACCACTCTGGGAAAACCGAAGGGGAGCGGACCCCGGCCGGACCTTGTCGTCCTGGGGACAAGACTCCACTGTGGCGTGGCCACCCCCTCCTGCGCGTAGATCAATTTGGTGGCCGCCTTGTTCAGGGCGAGTTGTGAGGCTGCGGGACCCGCGCCCTGATAGGCTATGGGGATGGACCCGAGGATGGATTGGATGAGGCCGTCCTCGCCGGGTGATCCGTGCAGATTGATGAATGCGAAGTCACATTCCTTGGCCGCGGGGATCAACCGGTGCAGGTTGGTCGAGGGATCAAAGGGGACGACCTCGTGGCCGAGGGCGCTGAGGGCCCGGTTGATTTGTTCGGCCCCGAGCAAGGCTATTTCTCGTTCATTGGACCAGCCGCCGGCTATCAAAAGGATACGCATGGAGCGGGACTCCTGTGAGCTGTTCGAGTTGTCGTTCTATGGTGGCGACCTGATCAAAACCCTTGCGGATCATTTTTCTGCGGTGAGCGGTGTCCCCGTAGCGGTCCATGAGATCGGCAAGCCGTTCTTCGAGGGGCACGATGGTCTCGTGCCGGACCCGTTTGTCGCTATAGGCGACGACCAGGGGCAGAAAATGGGAGGGCACGTCGATTTTTCCTGGCCAAAAAACGTGGTGGAGGACGGCCTGGCCAAGGGCGGGGTTTCGTGTCAGGTGCATGACCCATGCGCTGCCGATCTGGGCATGGTTTCCGCCATGGAGGATGCAATAGGTCTTTGCCAGGTCATGCAGAAGTCCGGCCGCCCGGACCAGTTCCAGGATTTTTTGTCCACGCAAGAGCTCCGGTGAATGGTCCAGGGCCATGCGGGTGATGGTCGTGGCCACATGGGTGACCTGCAGACTGTGTTCCCGAATATTTTCGAGCATGTGGTAGGTGTCCCACCACGCCCTGCACGCTGCAGGCGAGGGGATCGTCCATGCTGGATCGATGCGCAGGGGCAAGGGGGTGCTCAGGTCGCAGGTCGAAAGTATCCTGGTTTTTCCAGAAGAGGGAACGGGGGAGTGGGTCATGGCTTGTGTGCGGGGGATCCTGGGAAGACTCTCATTGTCAGTGGTCTGTGTTTGTCACCGAGGCGACTGCGGTATGGTGCTCTGCGTCCCCTTGGTTGACACGCAATATATGGAAGCTTATCAACACCTGTCACAAAAAGCAAAGGAGGAAAACAGCCCATGTGTCTGGCCGTTCCAATGGAAATCAAGAGCATGAGCGACAATGTCGCCCAGGTAGAGGTCGGCGGGGTCACCAACGAGGTCCGTCTTGAGCTTATCGACGAGCACCCCGATGTTGGCGACTTCGTCATCGTCCACGCGGGGTTCGCCCTGCGCCGTCTCGACAGGGAGGAGGGACTCGAAACCATCAAATTGTTCGAAGAGGGACTCAACCTTGAACTCTCTTGAACAAAAACTCAAGGATCCCGAACTATGTCGGTCCATTGTCGATCGGATCGGCGATGAACTCAGTGGAGAGCTCCGGTTCATGGAGGTCTGCGGGACCCATACCGTGTCCATTTTCCAGAGCGGAGTTCGTTCACTGCTCCCTGACGGGATCGTCCATCTTTCCGGCCCTGGGTGCCCCGTCTGCGTGACCCACGAGCGGGAGGTGGCCGCCTTCTTGGACCTGGCCGACCGCAAGGACGTCATCGTGGCCACCTTTGGGGATCTCATGCGCGTGCCCGGCCCGAACAAACGCAATCTAAAGGCGGCCCAGGCCGAAGGTGCGAGGATAAAGGTTGTCTACTCACCCTTTGACGCGGTCAATCTGGCCCGGGAAAACCCCGGTGACAAGGTCGTTTTTTTGGGGGTGGGGTTCGAGACCACCGCGCCGACCATTGCTGCGACCATGAAGATCGCCAAGGAGCAGGGCGTGGACAATTTTCTGGTCCTCTCCTTCCATAAACTTGTGCCTCCGGTCATGAAGGTGCTGGTGGAGGATCCCGACTTGATGGTCAACGCGTTTATGCTTCCCGGGCATGTGTGCATGGTCACCGGGATGGAACCCTACACGTTCTTGGCTGAAAAACACGGTATTCCCGCGGTCGTGACCGGTTTCGAGCCCTTGGACATCCTGCGGTCCATCCTGACCTTCATCCGTATGCGCAACAAGGGCGAGGCCGCTGTGCTCAACGGATACGGCCGGGCTGTGGCCGATCTCGGCAACCTCAAGGCTCAGGAGACCATGGACGAGGTCTTTGAACCCTGCGACGCCCTGTTCCGGGGGATTGGTTCCATCCCGAATGCCGGACTGGGGATCCGAGAACCCTATGCTGATCTAGACGCCATGCGTGTCCTCGGCTTGACCCTGCCCGATGTTCCACCGTTGGCCGGGTGCAGGTGCGGGGATGTGCTCAGGGGAAAGATCCGCCCCGATGAATGCCCGCTCTTTAAAAAGGTCTGCACACCGGCCAATCCTGTTGGCCCGTGTATGGTTTCCACGGAAGGATCCTGCGCGGCCTATTACAAGTACCAGATCTGATTTTCCCCATTACCACAACCGGTATGGTGCATCACCAGTCATGGTTGCAAACATGATTTCTGCCCGGGTTTTGTCATGGTCTTTTCAAACATTGCTCCGCACATGCACCACCTGATTGTTAAGGATGTACACAACTCATGAGTCAGAAACTTCTTTTGGATTACGGCAGTGGAGGCAAGGCATCACAGCGCCTTATCTCCGAGATGTTCCTCAAATACCTGGGCAATGACCGGCTCAACCGGCTCGACGATGCCGCGTTGCTCGAACTTTCCGGCCCGGTGTCCATGAGTACGGATACCTTCACGGTCGATCCCCTGTTTTTTCCGGGAGGGGATATCGGTTCACTGGCCGTGCACGGGACGGTCAACGATGTGGCCATGCTCGGGGCTCGGCCGAGATTTATCACCTGCGGACTGATCCTCGAGGAAGGACTGGACATGGACGTGCTCGAGCGGATCATCGCTTCCGTGGGACAGGCGGCCTCGAATGCCGGGGTGGAGGTGGTCACCGGAGATACCAAGGTGGTTCCCAGGGGGGCTGCCGACAAGATTTTCATCAATACCACAGGGGTGGGAGAGATTTTCGTCAACCCCGGTCCGAGCGGACACAATGCCAGCCCGGGCGACGCCATCCTGATCAGCGGGACCATGGGCGACCACGGGCTGACCATTTTGTCCAAACGCGAAGGACTCTCTTTTGAAGCCCCCGTTGAAAGCGATTCCGCGGCCCTCAACCATCTCATTGTCCGTCTTCTCGAGGAGATCCCTGAGATCCATGTGTTGCGGGACCCCACGCGTGGGGGATTGGCAACGACCCTGAGCGAGATCGCCCTGCAGTCCAACGTGGAATGTTTTGTTCAAGAGAAGGATATTCCCGTGCGCGAGGCCGTGGCCGGAGGATGCTCGTTTCTGGGCCTTGATCCCCTCTATCTGGCCAACGAGGGCAAATTCATCTGCATCCTTCCTGAAAAGTACGCCGACAGGGCCCTGGGGATCATGCGGGACGACCCCTTGGCCAGCGATGGGCAACGGATCGGAGAGGTCCGGGATGACCATCCCGGCAAGGTGGTCATGGAGACCCCCATTGGGGGACACCGGCTTCTGGATATGCTCGAAGGGGCCCAGCTGCCGAGGATCTGTTAAACGTTGATGGGGGCGGAATCGATCCCCGCCGGACGACGGGGATGAGCGTATACGCAAAAAGGGCGGACCGAACGGTCCGCCCTTTTTGCGTATACGTGCCGGACGATGGATCTTCGTCCGGATTTTCAGTCGTCGTCCCCGCCCCCGTCGCTACCACTCTCCTGGGGACCGTTGTCTTCGGCGCGGTCGGTGTCGTGGTAGCGCTCGTCGTAGTAGTGGCCCGATCCGGTGCGGGATTTTTTTCCCTTTTTACGTGTCTTGACAATATAGAAGATACAGAGACAGGCAAAGAGAAGACCCAGAACTTGTTCCATGGAAACCTCCATTGTAAGGGATTGGGTTGCGGGGTATGTCGCGGCTTGGCGCAGCCGGTTCGTGATGGCTCTGCCGAGCCGGATCCGGGAATCAAAAAAAGAGGTGTCCGCACATGGGCATGTACGGCCAGAGGACACCGCGCAATAGGGGATCCATGCACAGGGGACCTTGCCGCTATGGAACCATCCGAAGCTGATGCCTGTTATCCGTCCCTTGTCCGCATGGTGTTATGGTCGGCAATGGATGCGAGGATAGTCTTTACCAAAGGCAGGATTCCTGCGACGATCGTTTCCACCCCGTCGGGATTGGGATGGAGACCGTCATCAAGGGTCAGGCCCGGGGTGGCGAGGACGCCTTCAAGGAAATCCGGGTACAGGGGAATGGCGTATTGTTCGGCCAGCTCCGGGAACAGCCCGGAAAATTCCCGCGCGTACTCCGGGCCGAAATTCCCGGGCGGGGTGATCCCGCACAGGAGTACGCGGCAATCGTTGTCCAGGCATGTCTCGATCATATACCTGAGATTGTCGCGGACAATGGACGGATCAATGCCCCGGAGCGCATCGTTGGCCCCGAGTTCAAGGATGACCAGATCAGGAGTATCCGCAAGGGACCAGGCAAGACGGGATCTTCCTCCGCTCGTCGTGTCTCCGGAAACCCCGGCGTTGGTCACCCGGACAGGGACCCCCTGACTGAGCAGTTTTTTTTCCAGCCGGGCGGCGAACCCTTGGTCCGGACCAAGGCGGTAGCCCGCTGTCAGGCTGTCCCCAAAGGCCAGAATATGCGTGGCCGGTGTGGCCGCAGAGGGCTCCATGGCGTTTGCCCGGCTTCCCACGAAAATGAGCAACAAACAACATGCCAAGGAGAGCATTCCCGTTCCTGGCCTAACAAAGGATCGTGACACCATGAATCCACCCGTAGTCGAGCTTACAAACATCCATGTTTCGCTAACCGGCCCCGGCGGTGAGGTCAATATCCTGCGCGGGATCGATCTTGTCCTTCCTGCGGGGGAAACCCTGGCCATTGTCGGTCCTTCGGGATCGGGCAAGACGACGACCATGATGGTCATGGCCGGACTCGAGCGTCCCACCTCGGGAGAGGTCCGGATCGCGGGGACCCGTTTGGATACCATGAACGAGGACGGACTCGCCCGGTTCCGGCGGGAGAACATGGGTATTGTCTTCCAGTCGTTCCACCTCATCGGTTCGATGACCGCCCTGGAAAACACGGCCCTGCCGCTTGAATTCGCACGCATGGACAGTCCCATGCAACGGGCACGGGAGGCCTTGGGGGCGGTGGGGCTCGCCGATCGCGCACACCACTATCCATCCCAGCTCTCCGGGGGAGAGCAGCAACGGGTCGCATTGGCCCGGGCCTTTGTCACTCGGCCCAAGGTCATTCTGGCCGACGAGCCAACGGGCAATCTCGACCAGGAGACCGGAGAGCGGGTCATGCAGACCCTGTTCGGGCTCCACCAAACCCATGGGACCGGACTCGTTCTCATCACCCATGATCCGGGACTCGCCGGGCTCTGTTCGAGAAAGATGCGCATGGTTTCAGGAATGATCCAGGATCCCGGGGAGGATGGCCATGTCTAGGAAGGGAGAAATCCTGCCCCCCGCCTTTATCGTCTGTCTACGTGAGCTCAGACACGGGGTGCGCGGGTTCGGCGTCTTTCTTGCCTGCCTGATTCTCGGTGTTTTTGCCATCACCGGGGTAGGAACCTTTTCCGAATCCGCCAAGCAGGGGGTTCTCACGGACGCCCGTTCGATCATGGGCGGTGATGTGGAGGTCCTGCTCACCTCGCGTCGGATGAGTGGGGAGCAATTAGGGTTCTTTACCGGTTTCGGGAAGGTGAGCGTAGTTGCCGGAACGCGGACCATGGCCGGGATTGGGGACAAGGCCGCCCTTGTGGAATTGAAGGGGGTCGATGCGGACTATCCCCTCTACGGACAGGTCGGGACCCGTTCGGGAATAGGACACGGTGCTGTCCTCGGCCGGGAGGCGGACGTGCCCGTTTGTCTGGTGGAGCCATTGCTCCTCGATCGGCTCGGTGTCCATGTCGGGGAGACCATACGGGTGGGCGGCATGTCCTTCCGTATAGGCGGCGTCCTTGTTTACGAACCGGACCGGGTCGTCCAGGCCTTCTCCCTGGGCCCCCGGGTCATGGTCGATCTGGACGATTTGACCCGCTCCGGAATCGCCGGTCCGGGCAATCTCGTCAGGTACCGTTACCGGGTGAGGATGGCTGACGGAGATCCCAAGGAACTTGTCGCCCTGGCCAAAGAGCGGTTTCCCGATGCGGGCTGGGCCATCCGCGACTATTCCAGGGCGGCCCCGAACATACGCAGACTGCTCGAGCGTCTTGATGTCAATCTGAGCCTCATAGGGCTGGCGGCCCTGCTCGTTGGCGGGCTCGGCATCTCGGGCGCGGTGCGGGGGTATATCGGCAAGCGTATAGAGCGGATCGCGGTCATGAAATGCGTTGGAGGAACGGGCGGGGTCCTTTTGTGGGGCTATCTCCTGCAGATTCTTCTTCTGGGGGCCCTGGGGTCGGGAATAGGGATGGTTCTTGGGGCGATGGTCCCAACGGTTGCGGTCATGTTTTTTTCGGATGTACTGCCCGTGACCCTGCGCACGGGTGTGTATGTGGAACCCATGGTCAGGGCAGGATTGTTCGGCATATGCACGACCATGGCTTTTTGCTCGGGCACGCTGGTCAGGGCGGTTCGAGTATCCCCGGCCACATTGTTCCGGGGGTACGTGGATCAGGACGATGGCAGCGGGCTTTTGTCCAAGGTTCTGCCGGGTCTCTTCTCCGCTCTGCTCATCGTCTTGGTGCTCCTTTTTACCGAAAATACCACATTGGCGTGCGGATTCATCCTCGGGACCATCGGGTGCTTTTTTCTCTTTGCCCTGGCGGCAAGGTTGCTTTGTTGGGTGGTCGCCCGTGTTCCCCCCATTCCGTGTCCATGGGTCCGCCTCGGCCTTGGGCAGATCGTTCGTCCGGGTGCGCCAACGACGAGCCTTGTCTTTGCTCTGGGGCTCGGTCTGACCTGTCTGGTGGCCGTGGCCCTGGTCAACGTCAATCTGACCCGGGCCCTTACCCGGGACGTGGCGGACGAAACCCCGAGTTTCTTTTTCATGGATATCCAGCAACACGAAACGGACCGTTTTATGGATGTGGTCGGCGGAATAACCGGTCCTGAAGACCTGAGCGCACGTCCGGTCATTCGAGGAAGGATCATGAAGATCGCCGGGAAGAATGTGGGAGAGGTCGGGGTTGATCCCGAGGTATCCTGGGCTGTCCGCGGGGACCGTATGCTCACCTATGCCGGTGCTATGCCCGAGGATACGGTCGTTGCCCAGGGAACGTGGTGGGACGAGGAGTATGACGCAGAGCCGCTCATTTCCCTGACCTCCGACCTGGCCCGGGGGTTTGGTGTCGGCCTGGGCGATACCCTGACCGTGAACGTACTCGGTAGAAACATCACCGCAACCATCGCCAATATTCGGGACGTGGACTGGACCACCCTGGCCATGCAGTTCGCGATCATCTTTGCCCCCGGGACCCTGGACAGGGCGCCGGGGACCACACTCGCTGCGGTCCGGGCGACACGGCAGGAGGAGTCCCGGATATTCAACACGGTGAGCGAACTTTTTCCCACGGTGGCCATCATTCGCGTGGGGGATGTCCTCGACCATGTGGGATCGCTTTTTTCCCGCATGGCCCTGGTCTTTCAGACCGTTTCGGCCCTGGCCCTTGTGAGCGGATTTCTGGTCCTTGCCGGGGCCTTCTCCGCGGACCAGCACCGAAGGATCTATGATGCGGTGATCTACAAGGTCTGTGGGGCCACGCGCAGGGACATCGTTCTCGCCCTGGTCACCGAATTCGCGGTCATCGGATTCGGGGCCGGATCCATTGGTTGTTTGACCGGCATCCTGGCGGCCTGGGGGGTGATTGCCGGGTTCATGAACATGCGTTTCGCGGTCGATCCGGTCATTGCCGTGGCCACGGTCGTCTCAGGGGTCATCCTCGCTGTGGGATTGGGACTCATGGGAACCATCCGGGCGCTCGGCAAGAAACCGGCCGGATATTTGCGTAATGAGTGACGCTGGTCCGGAGCCACGTTCCTTAAACACCCCCCTCCGGCTGTCCAGCTCCTGGGGTCCACTTTATTCCTCGTATGTCATGCGGTCCTTACCTTGTTTCATCCTATCAAAAATGGGAAGTAGTCTGGACGACAAAAGACCGGCCCTCTGCTTGGCGATGCGCAAAGAGCCGGTCTTGAGTGAGTAATGGAATTCAGTCCGCTGGAAGTGCGGACGGAGTCGGGAAGGGATGGCCAGCCGGAAAACGTATCCGAAACTCTGCCGGTAACAAAGCTTGGCACTCATCTTGGTCCTTTCTCTTGAGGTTACTTTGGAGAGTAACTTTGGAGAGAAAAGCCACAAAGACAGTGGTTTTACTGCTAACCATCTGATATGCTTTGAAATGGTGGAGGCGGCGGGAATCGAACCCGCGTCCGAAAATGCTTGGCTCGGAGCTTCTACAGGCTTAGGACAGGTTTTGATCTCGATCCCGAGCGGGCCCCTGCCCCGGCGTCCCGGAATCCAGTCTGAGTAAAGTCTCGTTGCCGGTCCCTAAGACGTGAACCGGCAACCAGCCTGATGAGATGGCGCCCCGGTCGGCGTATCAGGCGTCAGCCGGCGGGACGTGGCAGCCGAAGCTGCCAGTGTTACGAACGGCTACTAGGCAGCCATTGCGTAAGCGTAATTGTCGTTGTTGGCAATTAATGGTTTGCTGTGTGTTTAACGAGGACCTCACAGCACCTCGACCTGCGACCCCGGCCCCAACTATCCCCGTCGAAACCAGTGCGCCCCCTTTCAAAGAACGACCCCTTTACTATAAGACACAGAAGGGGTTTGGCAAGGAGTTTGTCGGTGGATTTTGTGGTTGACGTTCTAGGATAAACGTTTTTGAGCAGATATGCCGGGATCCAGCGGCACAGGGAGAGGAAGGACCCGGCAAGCCCCTGTCTATTCTCCTATTTCATGGAAATACACGGGATAGTCGTATTCGATCCCGGCTCCGTAGACGCTGGAGGCCTTTGACGTGACCGGGGTGCACCAGACAATCCTGCCAAAGTAGCCGCTGAAAATTTCTGGGCCGCTTTTTTCTTGGGCCGTATATTTGGACATGCTGATCCGTATATCCTTGCCCGGTATCAGGGGGCGATTGGCCTCAAGGTACATCCCCCCGCTACTGTAGTTTTTCATTGTAGCATGGTACGTCCGGTAGGAATTTTCGCTGACGAATTGGATCGGAGCGGAGTGGGGTATTCTCCGATAGGATCGGGTTTCACGGTTTTCATGGAAATTCTGGGTGCTGGTTTGCTTGGGCATGGGGTTCCTCCTTCTTTTCTCTCCTTGGTTGCTCAACCAAAACCGGTTGGAGAACGTGGGGGGATCGGTAAAATTTTTTTCCCCGTTCTGGGTCCGTATGCGGGGAGGTTTTGATCCACAGGCGCATTTTGGTCCCACTACCACCTACACAGTCCAAAAGTTTCGGTTCGATACTTTTTCGTTAGCCTAAAAAAAAGTTTGTGACAAGAAAAAAGCAAAAATAATGAGATGTTATACAATTTTTGGTTTTTTTGTGTTTTTGTCCGACGCAGACCACTATTGTTAACCAACGCCAAACATCCACCGTCCATGCCGTGTGCAGGCACGTCTTTTTTGGTATTCCAGCCCATGGAAAAAAATACCCTCCTGATATCCGCGGTAGGATTGTGTGCTGGACGGAATGGGGTACCGGATGTCGCCGTGCACAATTTTACAGAAATGGCGTTTTTTTTATTTTAACTGCCCCGGTACGTAAAATCGGGGCCCACACGGGAGAGACACCTCCCCCCTGACCATGTCCTTGCACCAAGACGCGCATAGGTGGGAATTTTACGTTGCCAAAAAATGTGATTTCAGTTATACAGGCGGTCACATTCTGCTACTGGAAGAAAAAGAATTGTTAAGTAATGGGATGGCTTGGATTGATTTTACATATTTGTAAAACCTATTGGTAGTCACAGGAGGCTCTCATGATTGGAAAATCTGTCAAATCGATGGTGCTCACTTTTCTTGTCCTTACCTTTATGTGCGGTCTGGGGTGGGCGGGGACCATCAAGATCGGGCTCATGTGTCCTCTGACCGGGTCCTGGGCCAGTGAAGGGCAGGACATGGAACAGATCGTTGAGCTTCTGGCCGAAGACCTCAATGCCCAGGGCGGCCTGTTGGGCAAGGACGTGGAGATCGTGGTCAGTGACGATGGTGGTGACCCGAGAACCGCAGCCCTGTCGGCACAGCGTCTTTCCACCATGGGTATCGCGGGCGTCATCGGCACCTACGGTTCATCAGTGACTGAAGCCTCCCAGAATATCTTCGATGATTTCGGAATCATCCAGATCGCCAACGGGTCCACAGCTATCCGGTTGACCAACAAGGGGTTGGAAAAATTTTTCCGCACCTGCCCCCGGGATGACGAACAGGGCAAGGTGGCGGTCAAGACCATCGACAACATGGGTTTCAAGCGGGTGGCCATCCTGCACGACAACACCACCTATGCCAAGGGGCTTGCCGAAGAGGCCAAAAAACTTCTTGCGGACAATGATCACATCGACGTGGTCTTTTATGACGCTATGACTCCGAAAGAACAGGATTATAACGCCATCCTCATGAAGATGAAGGCCGCCAAGCCCGACATGGTCTTTTTCACCGGGTATTATCCCGAAGCGGGTCTGATGCTCCGCCAGAAGATGGAAATGAACTGGAATGTTCCTTTCCTCGGCGGAGATGCAACCAACAACCCCCAGCTCGTTGAAATCGCCGGCAAGGATGCTGCCAAGGATTTCTATTTTCTGAGCCCTCCGGTTCCCCAGGATCTGGATACACCTGAAGCCGCCAATTTCCTGAAAAGCTACAAAAAGAAGTACAACGCAGAACCCGGTTCCGTATGGGCCGTGCTTTCGGGCGACGGTTTCCTGGCGCTGACAACGGCCATCAAGAATACCAAATCCACGGATCCCGACAAGGTGGCCGCCTATCTGCACACCAAACTCAAGGACATGCCCGGCCTGACCGGCAAGATCTCCTTTGACAATCAGGGTGACCGTGTCGGCGACCTCTATCGTCTGTACAGGGTCGATGCGAACGGAGCCTTTGTCCTGCAGCCCAAATAAACCGTCTCATGGACGAGAGACGCCGGGTTCACGCATGTTCCCGGCGTCTTTTTCATGCCGGTTCCATGGAACCGGGAAACGTCATGCGGGTACGAGAGAAACGCTTATGGAGCTTTTTTTCCAACAATTGACCAATGGACTGGCTGTGGGGGGGATCTACGCCCTCATCGCCCTTGGATACACCATGGTCTACGGGGTTATGAAGCTGATCAATTTTGCCCACGGTGATCTGTTCACCATCGGGGCGTATCTGGGCCTGACCCTGCTCACGGCCATGGGACTGACCGAGACCCTCGGTCCTGTCATCGGCATCCTGGTTCTGGCCGTAATGGTCATGGGCCTGGTGGCCATTATCGGGGTTATCCTGGAGCGGGTCGCCTATAAGCCTCTGCGGGGTGCCGACCGACTGGCGGCCGTGGTCTCCGCCCTGGGGGCGTCCATCTTTTTCCAGAACGCCGTCATGCTTATCTACGGGGCCAGGTTCAGGGTCTATCCGCATGATATTCTGCCCAAGGTGGCGGTGAGCATACTGGGGCTGGAAATCCCCCTTATCCGGATCATCATCCTTGCCACGTCCCTGCTGCTCATGGGCGCTTTGTACTTTTTCGTCCAGAAGACAAAGACGGGAACGGCTATCCGGGCCGCGGCCATCGATCAAGGGGCGGCCAAACTCATGGGGATCAACGTCAACCGGGTCATCAGCATCGTCTTTCTCATCGGTCCGGCCCTGGGTGGTGCCGCCGGAGTCATGGTCGGAATGTACTACGGGCAGGTCAACTTCACCATGGGCTGGATGTACGGGCTCAAGGCGTTCATCGCGGCCATACTCGGGGGGATCGGGAATATTCCCGGGGCCATGCTCGGAGGGCTGCTCCTCGGGGTCATCGAGGCCATGGGGGCCGCGTACCTGTCCATAGCCTGGAAGGATGCCATCGCCTTTGTCGTCCTGATTCTCATCTTGATTGTCAGGCCTACGGGATTGTTGGGTGAACGCGTAGCCGAGAAGGTGTAGCCATGAAAAAAATGTATCTTTGTTTTGCCGTCTTTGTGGTTGCAATGGCCTTTGCCCCGTCATTTCTGAACCCGTACTGGGTGGACGTCCTGAACAACGTCGGCATCTACGCGGTTCTGGCCCTGAGCCTCAATTTCATTCTCGGTCATGCGGGCATGTTCCACATGGGGCACGCGGCCTTCTTTGCGGTGGGCGCCTATGTCACGGCCATCCTGAACACCATGTATCACATCCCCATCATCTGGCTCATGCCGATGAGCGGGATAGCGGCCGCTGTTTTCGCGGCCGTGGTGGCCAGGCCGATCATCCACCTGCGGGGTGATTATCTCCTCATCGTGACCATCGGGATCGTGGAGATCGTGCGTATCGCCCTGGTCAACGACATCTTCGGCGTCACCGGCGGGTCTAACGGGATTTTCGGGATCGACAGACCGGAATTCTTCGGCATGACGATCAGACGTCCCCACCAATTTTTTTATTACATCTGGCTCTTTCTGGGCATGAGCGTGGTCCTCTTCCGCATGCTCGAGGACTCGCGATTCGGCCGGGCCCTCAATTGCATCAAGGAGGACGAACTGGCGGCCGAGGGATGCGGGATCAACACATCCCACTACAAGCTGATCGCCTTTGTTCTGGGGGCGTTCTGGGCCGGTATGGTCGGGAATATCTATGCCTCAAAGATGATGATCATCTCGCCGGAATCCTTTTCCTTCTGGGAATCGGTGCTCTATTTCACCATCGTCATTCTGGGCGGTTCGGGCAGCATTCCCGGGGTCATTCTGGGGGCGTTCCTCATCGTGGGATTGCCCGAGGTCTTTAGGCAGTTTGCCAGTGCCAGGATGCTCATCTTCGGAGCGGCCATGGTCACCATGATGATCTTCAAGCCCGCCGGCATTCTTCCACCCCTGCCCCGAATATATAAGCTGGGCAAGGTGAACAAGGGGGGATCTGGATCATGAGCCTATTGCATGTTGCGCATTTGACCAAGTCTTTTGGCGGTCTCATGGCCGTCAACGATGTCGGTTTCGACCTGGAGGAAAACTCGGTCATGGGGCTGATCGGTCCAAATGGGGCCGGCAAGACCACCGTGTTCAACCTGATCACCGGCAACTACCGGGCCGACCAGGGGGAGGTCGTGTTCGACGGCGAATCCCTGACCAAAAAAACCACCCATGCCATTGTCGCCAAGGGGATTGCCCGGACCTTCCAGACCATCCGTCTCTTTCCGAACATGAAGGTTATCGAGAACGTCCTGGCGGGATGCCATTGCCGGATGCGTTCCGGGATATTTTCCTCCATGTTCCGCCTGCCCCGGCAGCGCACGGAGGAGAGGGAGGCCTTGCAAAACGCCCTCGGAGAGCTGGAATTTGTCGGATTGGGCGACCAGGCCACGAACAAGGCCAAGAATCTGTCCTACGGTAACCAGCGCCTTCTGGAGATCGCCCGGGCACTGGCCGCACAGCCCAAGCTGATCGTCCTGGACGAGCCGGCCGGTGGGATGAACGTTCAGGAGACCGCCGCATTGGTCGATTTGATCAAGGAAATCAAAAAACGGGGAATAACCGTTCTGCTCATCGAGCATGACATGAGTCTGGTCATGCGCATCTGTGAACAGATCATTGTCCTGGAGCACGGCGCGCTCATCGCCCATGGTTCCCCGGAAGACGTACAGAACAATCCCAGGGTCATTGAGGCCTATCTGGGAACCGACGAGGACTGATCATGCTGCTTGGAATCCGGAACCTTCATGTCAAGTACGGGAATGTCGAGGCGCTGCACGGAATAGATCTCGGGGTGGACCAGGGCGAGATCGTGACCATCCTGGGGGCCAATGGTGCGGGTAAGTCGACCACCTTGATGACCATCAGCGGGCTGGTCAAGGCGTCTCAGGGGAGTATTTCGCACAATGGTGACGACCTGACCATCCTGCACGCCCACAACATCGTCAAAAGGGGGATTTCCCAGGTCCCGGAAGGGCGGCGGGTCTTTGGCACCCTCACCGTCCAGGAGAACCTGAATCTGGGGGCCTTCACCCTCACGGACAAGGAGACTATCGCCAAAAACCAGGAATGGATCTTTTCACTTTTTCCCCGCCTCAAGGAACGTCGTGAACAGCTCGCCGGGACCCTTTCCGGCGGGGAGCAGCAGATGTTGGCCATTGCCCGGGCCCTTATGGGCAGCCCGGATCTGCTGCTTTTGGATGAACCCAGCCTGGGGCTGGCCCCTATTCTGGTCAAATCCATCTTTGAGACCATCAAGGAGATCAATGCGTCCGGAGTGACCATCCTGTTGGTAGAGCAAAACGCCCGGGCCGCCCTGAAATTGGCTGACCGTGGCTATGTCCTGGAGGTCGGTCGGATCGTCCTTGAGGGCAGGGCCGAGGATCTGCTCGAGAACCGTGAAGTCGGCAAGGCCTATCTGGGGGGATGAGAAGGGAAGGTATTGTTCTCGGATTGGTGTAACTATTCGGGTGCTTTTCCCAAGAACCCGGATCGCAAATGTAATAAATCCAAGAAATTACAATTTTGTTAGCATGCAGGTCTTTCATTTCTTGGATTTCTGGGATCCTCAAATTTGTTGAATCTATGGGCCGGTGGCCAAATGTAGCATTACATTCCAGACAATTGTTTCCGCTCAATTTTGATCTGGATAGTTACAGATTGGTTCTGGAACAAAGAAAAGCTCCCCTGGGACCTGATGGTTCCAGGGGAGCTTTTCTTTGAACAATACCGAAGGGCATAAAAAAACCCCTTGCGAACAAGGGGTTGGATTTTTTGGTAGCGAGGAGAGGACTTGAACCTCCGACACTGCGGATATGAGCCGCATGCTCTAACCACCTGAGCTACCTCGCCAAAAGTGAAAACGGTGTCTATATGTGAAAGAACAAAAAGGCAAGCATTTTTTTTAAAATTTTTTTTTGTCGGGATATCGCTTGTATGCGTTGAGCATTCCGCGTAGGCAGCAAAAGCTTGAGCTCTGCCCATTCCTGCATATTTTTTGATGCCGGCGTGGTTTCATCATGATGCAGGACGCCAGTATATGGAAGAGCGGACTTGTAGCCTTTGCGGGCGGCCCATGCCGTCCCATGGATGGATCCAATGCCCACGAACGATCGTACCGCTGCGTTCCTCGACGACCACACCCAACTTGAATCCCACGAACGTTTCACGTTCAGCTGTCATCCCGGGGTGTGCTGCTTCAATGCCTGCTGCAGCAAGCTCAGACTCATTTTGACCCCCTATGACGTCTACCGCCTTCACCGCTCGCTGGAAATGCCCACCAACGATGTGCTGCGAGACTATGCGGATCTGCATATTGCCGAGGATACAGGGCTGCCCTGTTTTCACCTCCGCATGCTCGAAAACAGGGAGGGCTCGTGTCCTTTTGTCCGCGAAAAAGGGTGTTCGGTCTACCTCCATCGTCCCGGGGCCTGCAGGGCCTATCCCCTCGGCAGAGCGGCCCGCATGGATGGGGACGGCCATAACGAGGAGCGGTTTTTCCTCATCCATGAGGACCACTGCAAGGGATTTGGTGAAAATCAGGAGTGGACCCCGGCCGCATGGATGGAAAATCAAGGACTTGGGGCCTATAATTCGAGTAATGACAGATATATGCAGCTCATGACCAGGCAGCAGGAGGCGGCTGTCGAGGTCACCCCGCAAAAACTGGGAATGGTTCTCATGGCCCTGTACAATGTGGATGGCTTCCAGGATTTTATCGCCAGGATGTCCCTGCTCGACCGTCTGGACATGACGACTGCACGCAAGCAGGAAATTTTGCACGAGGAAGAACAGACCCTGGATTTTGGATTCGACTGGGCCGAAATGATTATTTTCGGGTCCTGCCCCAATATCCGCCCGTTGCAGTGATGGAAACGGTGTGGCTATCGTGGTGAACCCCCGATTGCGTCACGATCTTGCCGCCCCTTGTTGATGGTTGAAAACCCCACGATGATATCGAGGAGTTCCTCGGTGATCCGACTCTGCCGTTCCCTGTGGTACTGGCCGGTCAGTCCACCCAGGAGCTCCTCGATATTTTTTTCGGCAGCCTGCATGGCCGCAAGACGGGCACTGTTTTCAGCCACCATGGATCCGGCCATGATCCGGTGCAGGGATGCAAACAGGTATTGGCCGCTGAAACGGGACAGGAGTGCATCCTGGTCCACGGTTGTCATGGGGATCTGTTTGGAGGGCCATCTCTCCGTGGCCAGCTGAGCGTACCAGGCTTGGTCCATGGGCAGAAACCGGGTCGTGATGGTCTCGAATCCCGTGGGGTGGAGGGGGTGATTGTGGACGATGATGATGGTGTGGATGCGCTTCTCCCGCTGCCATTGGTCCATGACGGCCAGGATTTCCTGGGTCCTGGTGGTGATCCCCCGGACCTGTGCCGGAAGGGAAAAACCGTGAAAGATGGAGTCTGCAAAATCGTAGACCAGCCGTTCGCCAACGGTGATCACGCTCGTTTCCCCGTGCGCGTCCCCCGAGTTTTTCCTGTGGGTGCGTGTGGCCTCGGCGACCTGTTCGTTGAACGGGCCGCACATGCCCTGATCCGACCCGAACACGATATACCCACAGGTGGTCCGTCCCCGGGGAATACTCGATGCCCGGCGTCCGGGAAGCTGCGTGAGCACGGCCTGCAGTCCCGTTTCCACGGTAGTGGAGTACTCCTGCAATGCGGCCAGCGCGGTTTCGTACTGGCGCATGTTCACTGCGGCCAGGGCCTTCATGGTCTTGACCAGTGAAAAGAGCTCCTTGGCGCTGTGGATTTTTTTCTTCAGAGCTTCCATGATTGCCCTTTTTTATGTCTCTGTTCCGTCCAAGGTTCCGGCCTACGCCGGGATGACAAAAAGGCTGGAAGACAGACGGTCGGCGTTCCTGGAAAAAGACCCGTTTTCACAGGCATGCGTGCAAAAATATCTCTTTTTGGCCGCTGAGCCTTGCAGGTCCCTCAATCCGGCCCGCCGGGCGGTTCGATCCCCAGATGTTCGGCCATGCGCGCGAGGAGTGAGGCCTGATCCTGCCTTGAAAGGGGGGAGGCCTCCTTGATGGCGGTTGTGATCCCGGGCAGTTCGGGCATGCACTCCCTGATCCGGTTTTCCATGCTCGGGATGTCTTGGGGGCCCACCCCATCGAGCAGGTGGCCGGAAACGGCCAGGAGGACTGCCACCTGCTCGGCCGCGCTCAGGGGCGAAAACGGCGGCTGTTTGAGGATTTGTCGCACCCTGCGGCCGTGTTCGAGGGTGTCTTTGGTGGCCTTGTCCAATCGGGTCCCGAATCTGGAAAAGGCTTCCAGTTCCTCGAACTGGGAATAGGAGAGCCTGAGCCGTCCGGCTACGGAGCGGAACGCCGGATACTGGGTCTTGCCGCCCACCCGGGAGACGGATTTGCCCACGTCCACGGCCGGGAGGATCCCTTTCTGGAAGAGGTCCGGGGAGAGATATATCTGTCCGTCGGTAATGGAGATGAGGTTGGTCGGAATGTAGGCAGACATATTCTGGGCTTCGGTCTCGATGATGGGCAGACCGGTCAGGGAACCGCCGCCGTGTTCCCTGCGCAGATGGGTGGACCGTTCCAGAAGCCGGGAATGGACATAGAAGATGTCCCCGGGAAAGGCCTCGCGTCCGGGCGGCCGTTCCAGCAGCAGGGAGAGTTCCCGGTAGGCCTGGGCGTGCCTGGTCAGATCGTCGTAGACGATGAGCACATCGCGTCCCTGCTCCATGAAATGTTCGGCAATGGATGTGGCCGCGTAGGGGGCGATGAACTGGAGTCCCGGCGGGTCGTCCCCTTCGACCACGACCACGCAGGTATATTCCATAGCCCCGTGCTCGCGTAGGTCGTGGATGACCGTGGCCGTCCCTGCGGCCCGCTGGCCGATGGCGCAGTAAACGCACAGAACGTTTTTGTCCTTCTGGTTGATGATAGTGTCCACGGCAATGGAGGTCTTGCCGGTTTGCCGATCCCCGAGGATGAGTTCGCGTTGGCCCCGGCCGATGGGGATGAGGGCGTCCACGGATTTGAGGCCGGTCTCCAGCGGGGTGCTCACCGGGTCTCTGTGGATGATGGGCGGGGCTCCGCGTTCGATGGGAAGGCGGACTGTTGTTTTGATCGCTCCCCGGTCGTCCAGGGCAAATCCAGTGGGGGTTATGACCCTGCCTATAAGTTCGTTGCCCACGGGAACGTCCACGACCCGGCGGGTGCGACCGACCTCCTGGCCCGCTTTGAGGTGGTCATAGTCTCCCAAAAGGACGACCCCGGTTGCGTCCCGGTCCACATTCAGGGCCATGCCGTAGAGGTCGCCCGGAAAGACGAGCAGTTCCTCGGACCGGACGCTCGAGAGCCCCTGGACAACGGCCACGCCGCGACCGACCGTGGCCACGCGACCGACCTCCCTGGGCTCGAGGGTGGGCCGGGCTGCATGGATGGCCCTGGTCACATTGTCTCGTGTGGTCTGGATGCCCACCTGAAAATGGGTGTCATGGTTGTCTGATGTCACGATTCCTGCTCCAGAAGACCGGATTTGAGATCCTTGAGATAGCGGTGGATGGTCCAGTCCATCCGGTGGCCGTTGCCCTCCAGGGAGAGACCTGCCAGGAGCTGCGGGGCGTCATGCACAATGATCTCTCCTCTGAATCCGCATTTTTTTTCCAGGATGGAACCAAGCCGCTTTTTAGCTGCCTCGGGCAATGCAAGCGGGGTGCTCACGTTCAGATTGTCCTGACCAGAGAAGAGATTGCGGAACCGGTCATCAGGAGAGCCGGCTTCCTTCTCCAGGGTGTCCAGAAAATGGGTCACCATGGATGCGTGCAGGGAAAGGTTTGCCAGATCCTGTAGGGCATTGTTTGTCATGGCAAAAAGATGGGAGGCCATCTCGCGCTGCAGCTCGTCGGCCCTGCGGATTTTTTCCCGTTCAAAGGATTGGATAAAAGCGCGTTCCCTGCTCCTGACCGCTGATTTGGCCGAGGCGGTGAGTTCGTTTTCCAGCGTGGCTGCCCGGTCTTTGACCTCCTGGAACATGTGTTTTTCTTCCTCCCGGAGCCGGGCTCTCTCATCCTCCATGTCCTTTTGGTCCCGCTCGGCCGTTTCCCGGGCTTTGCGGGCCGATTCGAGCTCCTCGGCAATACGGGTCTCGCGTTTGGCCACGGCCCGGGTGATGGGACCAAAAAGGAACCGTTTTAGAACCAGGATGAGGATCAGGAAGTTGAGCACCTGGACGAAAACGGTGAAGGGATCGATGAGCACGGAATATCCTTGGTTGTGATGGGACGGGGGGGGAGGTCGGCACCACCTCCTTGTGCTCGCCCGCGTTCCCGAGCGATCACGGACACGTTTGTATGGCAGGTGACCCAATGGCCCCGCATCTTTTGATGGGGAGCGATACCGGATCAGCCCGCCTGGGAGAGGACGTAATTCCAGAACGGGTTGGCGAAAAGCAGGATCATGGACACCACGAAGCAATAGATGGCCGTGGATTCGACCATGGCCATACCCACGAACAGGATCCGGGTGATGGTGGTGCCTTCGTCGGGCTGCTGGGCCAGAGAGGCCAGTGCCTGGGCCAGGGCGCGGCCTTCGCCAAGGGCAGAGCCCAAGGAACCGATGGCGATACACAACCCCGATGCCAGGGCCGAGGCCATACCGATCAATGCGAGATCACTCATGGGAACTCCGGGAGATGGTGGTTGGAGGTTTTTTGGTTTGGGTGCTATGTTTGTGGATGCTGCATGGTTTCCATGCCCGAGGCGATGTATACTATGGCCAGGACCGCGAAGATGTAGGCCTGGATGATCCCGGTGAGCAACCCCAGGAGCTGCATGAGGACCGGGAAGATGAGCGGAATGACCAGCAAAAGGATCGCCCCGATCATCGTCCCGCTCATTATATTGCCGAAGAGGCGTACGGCCAGGGCCAGGGTTCGGGAGATTTCGCCGATGATGTTGAAGGGGAGCATGATCCAGGTCGGATGCAGGTAATTGGCCAGATAGGATGTAAAGCCCACTTGGGAGATTCCGAACCAGGGGACGGCCACGAAGACGCACAGGGCCAGGGCCGTGGTTGTGGACAGCGAACCCGTGGGGGCGGTGAAGCCCGGAATGACCGCGAGGACGTTAGCCGTGGCCACGAATATGAACAGGGAACCCGTGAACACCAAAATGGCGTCCACCCGGTGCCGGGTAGTGTCCTCGATGATCCCGCGGACAAAGAGGACGATGATTTCGGGGATGTTTTGCCAGAAGGAAGAGGGGGGTCCGTGGGAGAGATGTCTGCCGATCCACCAGGCGAGCACTCCCAGCAGTCCCATGACAAGCCATGTGCAAACGATGGTCTCATTGAGTTTGATGGGCCCGTATTGCCAGAAGATGGTCGCGTCAGGGGTGATGGTCATGGCGGCTTGTAAGGGTTGGAGGGACGGCATTTTCGGCCGTTGCCGTCATCCACGGCGCGGGCAGGGGTAAGGGGTAGGTTGAAAGTTTTGAGTAGAATCAGGTTGTTGCAAAATATGGTTTTGAGCTTGGACCCCGGTTTTCGATTTTTTGCAGGGGCGTCGTCTCTATCTCATCGGGGCGGACATGCGTAGTAAAGAGCACAGCGGTCAGCCCTTCCGGGCAATAGGGATGTTTGTGCCGGTCTTTTGGCCCTTGATCATGAGTGTGCGGACCACCACAAATCCGATCAGGGCCGCTGTCCAATGTTCCCATTGGTCCTTGCAGACGAGAAAAAGCACGCTGGCGGTCACGACCTGACGGGCCACGAAACTCGACCAGACCAGGGTGTGTGGCCGTTTGGCGTCCTGGATGCGTCTGACCGTCCACAATAGCCCGCCAAAGAAGAAGATTCCGGTCCCCACCCCGGCGAGCACGGGGGGAACAATGTCCGACCAGTCGATCATTCCTCTTTATCCCTGCTCTGTTCATGCGCATGGATTTCCCGGCGTTGCTTGGACACCCATGCCCAGGCGGTGAAGCATCCGGCCATGATCCCCAGGGTCAGCAGGATCAGGGTCCACGAATACTTGCTGGGCACGGTCCTGTCGATCCATATGCCAAGGGCAATCCCGACAACCGTGGGTATGGCTACGCTCCAGCCCACGACCCCGAACGTTCCCAGTCCGAACCATACCGGGGGGGCGGGATGGTTGAGTGAGGAGAGCCGTTTTTTCTCCTTTCGGGCGATTTCATTGCGGAAGGGGTCGTGGATGTTCATTTGTTTATCGCGCAGCGGTGCTACGACGCAGAGAAAGGATTCTTGGTTGTGCATTCCTGGTTGTTCCCCAACGATTTAGGGGGCAACGGGATCGTATCTGCCGGGAGATCCCGGATCAAGTCCATGGATGACGGCTTGTTGTCATCCGACCGCGGCCCCTGGACCGCGGTCTCCTGTCTTGTCGGGCCCTTATCTCCATTTTTTTCATCTCTGCTCCATATCCAAAAACTGACGGATGAACCCGGCCTCGAGGCGGGCTATTGCGGAGCGGGCCGTACGTTCCTTGTCGTCCAGAACGCTGAACTCTTCCTCGACGGTGCGTTCCAGGGTACCTAGATCCGGGCCGGTGATGGCGTTGCGTACGGCTATGCTCACCTCGTTTTTGCATTTGACGAGCACGCCCTGATCCACTCCCATGTGGATGGTTGCTCCTGTCCTGTCCGTGACACTGACGATGGACGGGACCAGGGAGGTCACATAGTCCCTGTGTCTTGGAAGGATGCAGAACATGCCGTCGTCCCCTTCGGCCTTTATTCTGGCTACCTCCTGGTCAAAGAAGACAGCCGTGGGCAGAAAAATTTTTAGGTGCATGGGTCAGCTTCCCTCTCCCCCGCTCAGGTTCCGTCGATAGACCCTATCATGTACAAATCCTTTTCCGGCCTGTCTGAAAAGTCGCCGTTGAGTATCCGTTCGCAGCCTTCCAGTGCCGCTTGCGTGGACACCAGTTTTCCGGACCGACCGGTAAAATGTTCCGTGGTAAAAAAAGGCTGGGTCAGGAAGCGCTCCAAACGTCTGGCCTGGAAGACCGTTGCTCTGTCGGGCTTGGAGAGCTCCTCAAGGCCGAGCATGGCGATGACGTCCTTGAGTTCCTCATAGGTGGCCAGGGTCTTGCGGATTTGCTGGGCGATGTCGTAATGACGTCTGCCAACGATTCCCGGAGTGAGCATCTTGGAACTGGACTGGAGGGGGTCGATGGCCGGAAAAAGCCCCTGGCCGGCACGCTTCCGGGAAAGGACGATGGAGGCTGAAAGGTGCCCGAAAATATGGACGGCGGAGGGATCGGTGAAGTCGTCGGCAGGCACGTACACGGCCTGGATGGAGGTGATGGCCGCATCCCGGGTGCTGCTGATGCGCTCCTCGAGACCGGCCAGTTCAGTGCCCATGGTCGGTTGGTATCCCAGACGGGAGGGGATCTGGCCCATGAGACCGGAGATCTCCGAACCGGCCTGGATGAACCGAAAAATATTGTCCATGAGCAGGAGGACGTCCTGCTTTTCCCGGTCGCGGAAGTGTTCAGCCATGGTCATGGCGGTGTGTCCGACCCTGAACCTGGCCCCGGGGGGCTCGTTCATCTGCCCAAAGACCATGACCGTGTTCTCGAGCACCCCGGCATCCTTCATTTCCCGGTACAATTCCTCACCCTCGCGGCAGCGTTCACCGATGCCGCAAAAGATACTGATCCCCTCGTGTTGGCCGACCATATTATGGATCAGTTCGGTGATGACAACGGTCTTGCCCACACCGGCCCCCCCGAAGAGTCCTGCCTTGCCCCCCCGTTCCAGGGGGACCAGAACGTCGATCCCCTTGATCCCCGTTTCAAAGACTTCATTGCCCGTTGCCCGGGCGTTCAGGGCAATGGGTTTGTTATGTATGCTCGCCGTTTCCCCGGGGGGGATCCCGGGAAGTCCGTCTATGCACCGGCCAAATACATTGAGCATCCTGGAGCGGGTTGCCTTGCCCACGGGGACCCGCAAGGGAGCTCCGGTCGTGACGACTTCCTGGCCGAGGGCCAATCCCTGGGTCGGTGTCAGGGAAATGGTCCGGGCCACATGCTCGTCCAGGTGCGTGCTCACCTCGAGGAGGACATGGGGGGTGTCCCTGGTGGATGCTATGGCCCTGAGCGGTGGTATCTCCCCCTGGAAGGTGATATCCACAATGGAGCCATGTATGGACACGATGTTGCCGACTGTTTCTTCGGGCATGGGAGATCTAGTTTTTATGGGGAAAAAAGTGTGCGGTGCGCATAACACCGTTTATCGACTCACGATCAAGGATACCTTCTGGAGTGATTTGAAGATGGACATGCAGACCGAGCCCATGAAGATGCTCTTGAGGTATTTCTGGCCGGCCCCGGTGGTCCCCATGGCGATGGCCGCGTAGTTATTGGCCAGAGCATAGTCCAGGATGGTCTGGGCCACGTTGCCGCACCTCTCCACTTTTTCATGGATCCGTGCCGGGGGGAATCCTGCGGCGACGAGGGCGGTCTTGGCCGCATCAAAGGATATGGCGATTTTTTTCTTATCCGTGTCGCAGACGTGGAACAGGGTTACCTCGTGGCGGTCCGACGGGGCGAGCATGAATCCGACATGGTCGGCCACGCGCAGGCTTTCCTCCGATCCGTCAGCGCACAAAAGGACATTTTTTCTTCCCGCTTCGGGCTCCTTGCAGATCCACAATGGAAAATTGATTTCCTCGCGCAGAATGTGTTTGCTGATACTGTCGTCCACGAGTTCCTCGAACATGGACAACCCACGGCGTCCCAGGAGTACGGCATCGTAGTATCCCCTTTCGGCCTCCTGGATGATGTCCATGGCCGTGCCGTATTGCTTGGGCTGGAGTTTTGTCTCGATCATCTCCTTGGGAAACCCGTTCCCGATCAACAGGGCCTTGGCGCGGCTCAGGGCCTGGTTCCCCTTGCGTTTGTACGTTGCCGCCAGGGTGTCGGCCTCGGTAATGTTGCTCAGCGCGTCCTTGGTCAGGTCCACGTTCATGTGCGGGTTGGGAGCGACATAGAAGAGGGTCAATCTGGTGCCGGTCTCTCCTTTGAGAAAATAGTTCACGAACCGGGATGCGTGTTGGTGGCTGTGGTAGGCGTTGACTGTGAGCAAAAGGTGGCGTTCCATGGGGTGTCTCCTTGATCCATAGTCCGTAATTTTTGGTTGTATTATAACGAGTAGCCAAAATTGCTTGGCAAAGTAAAGGAAAAAATCGGTTTCGGGGTGCCGTGGACAATCCCCGCGCTGTTTCGGCCCGATTTCCTGAAAAATTTTCAGCAAGGGACTTGCAAAAGCGCTCTTGTTTTTGTTAGCCGCAGCGGATCGAAATTTGCATTTTCATCTCCGGTCCACAATCGCTAGAAGGAGTCCGACCGGTGCTGCAACGAACGACACGGCCAAGGCCACGTCTTGATCAAGGAGCGAACCATACCATGAATATCTGTATTGTGGGTACGGGCTATGTGGGCCTGGTATCTGCCGCGTGTTTTGCGGAAATGGGGAACAATGTCTGCTGCGTGGATGTCAATCCGGAGGTGGTTGAAAAGCTGCGTTCCGGGCAGGTCCATATTTTTGAGCCCGGGCTGGAGGAATTGGTGACCCGCAACTATGCCGAGGGCCGTCTCCGGTTCACCACGGAAATCGAGGAAGGCCTCGGTGACGCGCTCTTCGTGTTCATCTGCGTGGGAACGCCGCCCCGTGAGGACGGTTCGGCCGATCTCGCCTATGTCTATCAGGTCGCCTCGACCGTGGGGCAGAAGATGCAGGGATATAAGATCTTGGTGGACAAATCCACGGTGCCTGTGGGCACGGCGGACAGGGTTCGGGAGGTTGTTCAGGGAGAATTGGACAAACGGGGGGAATCCTACGAGTTCGATGTGGTTTCCAATCCGGAATTCCTCAAGGAAGGGGATGCGATCAACGATTTTCTCAAACCCGACCGGGTCATCGTGGGAACGGACAACGTCCGGACCGCGGAATTGCTCAAGACCCTGTACGGCCCTTTTGCCCGAAGCCGGGAAAAGCTCATCGTCATGGGCATCCGCAGTGCGGAAATGACCAAGTATGCCGCCAACTGCATGTTGGCCACCAAGATCTCTTTCATCAACGAGGTGGCCAATATTTGCGAACGTGTCGGTGCCGATGTCCGGGATGTGCGCATGGGCATAGGCTCGGACCACCGTATCGGGTACCAGTTCATCTATCCTGGTGTGGGGTATGGGGGGTCGTGTTTCCCCAAGGATGTCAAGGCACTCATCGGGACGGCGGGGGAATACGCGTACGACCCCCAACTGCTCAGGGCCGTGGATGAGGTGAATGATCGACAAAAGACCGTGCTTTCACGGAAGATCCAAGACTATTTTGCTGACCAGGGCGGGGTCGGGGGCAAGACGCTGGCCCTGTGGGGACTGGCGTTCAAGGCGAATACCGATGATACACGGGAGGCCTCTTCCCTGGAAATGATCCGTGAATTGACCGCCCTGGGAATGCGGGTTCGGGCCTTTGATCCCGTTGCCGGGAAAAAGGCTGCGGGCGCGCTTGAGGACAACGGTCTCGTGGAGATCGTCAAGGACGAATACGAAGCCCTCAAGGGGGCCCATGGACTGGCTGTGGTCACGGAGTGGAACCAGTTCCGCAATCCCGACTTCGAACGGATCAAACAATCCCTGAGCGCACCGCTCATCTTTGATGGCAGGAACCTGTACTCCCCGTCCCTGCTGTCCGGTTTGGGCTTTGCTTATTTCTGTGTCGGGAGGCCCGATCCTGAATAATGTTTGCTCCTGATCGGATGTGCCTGCAAAAAAAAGATTTTTGCAGGCAGGCAGGGTTAGGGTTTTGTTTGAAAGGTTTAAATAAAATCAGGTTGTTACAAAATATGGTTTTGAGCTTGGATCTCGATTTTTGACTTTTTGCAGGAGCATCTGATCGGCCCGCACAAAAAAATCCCGGAGTATCCGGGATTTTTTTGTGCGGGTCGACGGGTTGTCGGAAGGGTTATAGTTGTTGGCAATGGCGGAGCTGGAGTTCCTGAACGATCACCTGCTCGTAGGCGGTGATCCGGACTTCGTTTCTCGGTTCTCCGTCCATGAATGCGTCTACGTACTGGCTCTGTTCCCAGCAGTCCAAGAGTTCGTCATTGCCCAGGGTCTTGATTTCCTCTTCGAAATCGGGTTCCGCCCCAAAGGGAAAGGCTTGTGCCATAAATCAGGATGCCTCCAAAAAATAGTTGTCATCTATGAAAAAAAGTATGACTGAAGATCTGTCCTTTGGCAACTGGTTTTCAACGCGGCTTTTCGGCCATTACCGGACGGGACCGTATCCGATTGTCATCCTTTTGTGTGTTGCCTAAAAGCCGTTTTACTCTTATATCTTCCACTAGTTGTTGTGATCAATGCGCGCAAACAGGAGGAAAACTCCATGGCAGAGGAAGAAGTACGCAAGGATGAGGAATTGCTCCAGCTGGTCACCTTCAGTATTGGAGAGGAAGAGTTTGGGGTCGAGATTCTCAAGGTCCAGGAAATTATCAGGATGCTCGAGATCACTCGGGTGCCCAAGGCCCCTGAGTTTGTCGAGGGGGTGATCAATCTACGGGGCAAGGTCATACCCGTGATCGATCTCAGACTCCGCTTCGGGCTCAAAGCCAAGGTACATGATAAAAAAACCCGGATTATCGTTATAGAGATCAACCAGATGATCGTCGGATTCGTCGTGGACGCCGTATCGGAGGTTCTGCGGATTCCGGCCGGTACCATCGAACCCCCGCCGCCTGTCATTTCCGGTCTGGACTCCGAGTATATCAGCGGTGTCGGGAAATTGGATGACCGGTTGCTGATCATGCTCGATCTCAACCGACTGCTCTCTAAAGAAGAAAAATCCGCTCTGGGCGATGTCTAGCTGCATATAAGCGCATCTTCCGTATGTCGTAACTATCCCGCCACCAATAATAGCCCGATCCTGTTTTGTCCCTTCCGGGAACGCCGCAGCCTCATGCCGGGTTATCGTGCTGGATGGTTACCGTATGTCTTTTCAACGTGTCGGGTCGGCGAGAGGTGTTTCCCGGCCCTGTCCGTACCAACCCGTAAGGACCAAAGGCCCCCTTGAAAGTGTCAAGGTGGCCTTTGCGTGTTGCTCAGGATCCCACAGTGTACATCCCTCCCGAACTCAAACGGCTTCTCGACCCTTCGGACATCCATAGGGTATACAAGAGTGGACCCGCCACCCAGGTCTATCTGGCGGAACAGCTTGTCGCTAAGGGCAAGACCGTTGTCATTCTTCTTTCCTCCTCGGCCCATCTTGCAACCTACACGTCACTTATCAAGCTCTGGTCCGGGGACGATGGGGACGCCGATTTCTGGGAGAAGCGATGGGTCCGGTTCCCGTCCTTTGTTCCTGGAAGGGATGACCACCGTGCGTGGGGCGAACGCTGGGCCGGCCTTTTCTCCCTGGCCCAGGGAGGAAGCGGGCGGGGCATTCTCCTTCCCTTGGACAATCTGCTCCCCAAATGGCCCGATCGCAAGGTGGTCAACGAGCAGCACCTCCATCTCGTCCCCGGAGAAGAACACGTCCCGGAACATCTTCTGGAAAAATTCACCGACTGGGGCTACACCCGGGTGTCCATGGTCTCCAAGACCGGCGAGATGGCCCTGCGCGGGGATATTTTGGACATCGCCTGTCCGGGATACGATTTTCCCGTGCGCATGGAGTTTTTCGGTGATATTCTGGAAGATCTGCGCCTCTTTGAACCCCTGTCCCAGCGTTCCAAAAAAGAACTCGAGCAGGTTCTCGTCCTGCCCTGTTCTCCCGCTGTGCAGGATTATGCCTACCGCCAGGAAGCCCTGGAAAAATGGGAATATTTGAAGACTTCCGGTGAGCTTCCCGAATCCGCGTATAAACAGCTTGTCCATTCCATTGGGGCCAATGAACTCGGGATCCTGCCCGGGCTCTACTATACCCATCCCGTGGGCATCGATCGCTGGTTCGGGAAGGATGCGGTCTTTTTTTTGACCGGGGCAACGGATGTCCGGGCCCGTCTGGAGGAGCAGGAGTGGGCGTGGAAGGACCATCTGGAACAATCCGGACGACAATGGCCTGTTTCCTCGGTCCTCCAGACCATGGGCCAAACGCGTCAAACATGGCTCGACCGTCATCATGTCCTGTTCGAATCCCTGGTCATGGGCAAGCGTGAAAAGGGAATCGAGCTGTATGAAGAACCCATCCGTTCCTTTGATGATCTGTTTTGGGAACCCGAGAAGAGAAAACGTCCCTTCAAGAGCCTCATCCAAGGGCTGGGGGAGTGGAAGAGAAACTTCGGCCAGATCCTGCTCTGTTTCCATTCGGAGAATTCCCGCAAACGGTTTCTGAATTTTGCCCATCAGGAAAAACTCGCTTTCCATCTCGCGTATGCCCGCAACAAGAAAGGGCTCTTTGCCCTGGTTTCACCCCTGACCAGGGGGATGAAGCTGGCGTGGTGCAACATGCTCGTCCTGCCCGAGGATGTTCTCCAGCCCAAGGAGACCAGCCGTATCTCTCCGGTACGAGATAAGGAATTCAAGGGGTTGACCAGTTTTGACGAGATTTCTCCGGAAGACTTTCTGGTCCACCGGGATTACGGATTGTCCCGGTTCGGGGGGCTCGCGCACATGCAGGCCGGGACCGTTGCCAATGATTACCTGGTCCTGCTCTACGCCAATGACGACAAACTTTATCTCCCCGTGGACCGGATGGGTATGGTCCAGAAATACAAGGGGCCGGAGGGGAAGTCCGTCGCGCTGGACCGTCTGGGGGGGGCCGGATGGAAAAAGAGCAAGGCCCGGGTACGCAAGGCCATCGAGAAGATCGCCCGGGAACTTGTGGAGGTCTACGCCCTGCGCAAGGTGAGCAAGGGATACTCGTATGGCCCCCGTCCCGAGGTGTACTGGGAGTTCGAGGCGAGTTTCGGGTTCGAGGAGACCAGGGACCAGGAACAGGCCATCCATGATGTGATCACGGATATGGAAAGCTCGCGGCCCATGGACCGGCTGGTGTGCGGTGACGTTGGGTTCGGCAAGACCGAAGTGGCCTTGCGGGCCGCCTTCCGTGCCGTTGTCGACGGCAAGCAGGTGGCCCTGCTCTGTCCGACGACCGTGCTGGCCGAACAGCATTATCAAAATTTTCGTCAGCGCATGGAGGATTTTTCCGTGCGCGTGGCCATGCTTTCACGCTTTGTCCCCAAACCGACCCAGAAACTCGTTGTCCAGGCGGCCCGGCGCGGGGAGGTGGATATCCTCATCGGCACCCACCGTTTGCTCTCCAAGGATATCTCCCTGCCCAACCTCTCGCTGCTCATACTGGACGAGGAACAGCGGTTCGGGGTCAAACACAAGGAGCGGCTCAAGAGTTTGAAGCGGGATATCGATGTTTTGACCCTCACGGCCACACCCATCCCGAGGACATTGCAGCTCTCCCTCTCGGGCATCCGGGGGTTGAGCCTCATCGAGACCCCGCCCCTGGAACGCAAGCCGGTCACGACCGCCCTTATGGAGCGTGAAACCCCTGAATTGCGGGCTATTTTAGAGCGCGAACTCGGACGGATGGGGCAGGTCTTCTGGGTCTATAATCGGGTCCAGGGGCTTGAGAGGGTCAAGGAGTATGTCCAGTCTCTCGTGCCCGATGCCCGGGTGGCATCGGCCCATGGCCAAATGCCGGCCAAGGACCTTGAAGAGACCATGCATAGGTTTTGGCACCGGGAGTTGGACATCCTGGTCTGTACATCGATCATAGAATCCGGGCTGGATTTCCCCAAGGCCAACACCCTGATAGTGGACCAGGCACAGCTGTTCGGCCTCGGCCAGCTCTATCAGCTCCGTGGCCGTGTGGGGCGGTCCAGGGAGCAGGCCTATGCCTATTTTGTCATCCCCTCTCTGGAAGATTTACAGGACCAGGCCCGCAAACGGCTCAAGGTCATCCTGGAGATGGATTATCTGGGAGCGGGATTCCAGGTGGCCATGGAGGACCTCAGGCTGCGTGGGGCCGGCAACATTCTTGGCGAGGTCCAATCGGGAACCATCGGCAAGGTCGGTCTGGATATGTTTCTGGAGATTCTGGAAGAGGAGGTCCACCGGATCAAGGGCGAACCGGTTGCCGAAACCAGAGAGCCCGAATTGCATATCGGTGTCCCTGCCCACATACCTGAGGAATATATCGCCGAGGCCCCGGAGCGTTTGCACTACTACCGGGTTCTTTCCCTGTGCGCAAAAGAAAAGGAACGCGGAGAGATCGTCGGGGAAATGCGCGACAGGTTCGGCCCGTTGCCGGATTCTCTGGAAACCTTTGTGGAGATTCTTACCTTCAAAAGCAAGGTCAAAACCCTGGGCGGGATACAGGCGGATATCTATGCGCACAAGGTCGCCATCGGTTGGGACCAGGAAGATACGGATCTCGACCCCCTGGCTCTGGTCCGATGGGTGGAAGAACATGAGGAGCAGGCCCGTTTGATCCCGCCGGGAAAATTGGAGTTGCGCTGTGGGGACAATCCATCTATTGCCCTGTCCATGCGCGCGTTCAACGAGATGGTGGACGGATTGCAACAGGATCTCGTCCTGTCCGCGGGCGTTCCGTCCCAATGATGAGAAGATTGATGGACCATGTGGCGACGCTCTCGATTGTCGGCCATGGTTCAGGGGGCCTGGCCGGCGCGGGGCGATGTGCCCGAGATGACACGACCGGGAGAACATCCTGGAAAAAAATATTTTTTTGCCAAATGGTCTCGATTTTTTTTGATAAAACACCCTTGCGGTCCAACATCCCCTCCATGGTATGCGCACGCCTGCGCCCGTTTTTGTCCGGGCTGTTCATTGGCTGCCTCGTCTGGACAGGGGTGCTCGGCTGTTCCTCCGATCCCCCGTCGTCACGGGGCGTCGTGGCCCGGGTCAATGCAGAGCCCATCTATCTCTCCCAGGTCCAGGCGGTCCATGATCTCCATTTTATGGATTGGTCCCTGGATAACGATTTCAAAGTCCACTCCCTACAGGACGAATATGGAGCGGTGTTGGCGGATTTTGTTCTCCACCGATTGATCCGGCAGACCCTGATCCGGGAGGGATTACAGATAACCGAAAAGGACGTCGATCGGGAGGAGAGGATAGTCCGCTCCGACTATCCCGATGAAGAGACCTTTGAACAGGCATTGGTCGAGGACTATATCGATCTGGACCAGTGGCGTCGATGCATCCGGGCCCGATTGTCCACGCAGGCCTTTATCCAGGATTACCTGCGTCCCAAGGTGTCCATCAGCTATGAAGCCGCCCGTGAGTACTACCGGGAGCACATTGCAGACTATGTCATTCCCGAACGGTTCGTTTTCACGGTGTTCCTTGGTATGGACAGGGAGGGCCTCGGGACCGTCCTGGAGGAGTACCGTGCCCAGGGCGATGCCTTCAGTGGGCCGAGCGTCGAGGGTGTGGAGGTGCATGAGATGGAGGTGGCACGGAACGGGCTTTCTCCCTTTTGGTCCGACGCCCTGGCGGATCTTGAACCCGGCCGGGCAAGCGGTATTATTTCCGACAAGCAGAGATTGGTCGTATTGTATCTGCATGAGCGGTTGTCCCCGTCCTACCTTGCCCCGTCCAAGGCCTACCGTCTGGTGGAAGAGATGTTGGTGGAGCAGGAACTCAGGGGGGCGTTCAGGGATTGGCTACGTGACGAACTCGCAACGGCCACGATAGAGGTGAGCACATCGATGGTCCCACGCACGTCCAGCGTGGATGGCCGGACCGGGGCGGACAAGGACCTGACCCCGTAAGGCGTCCGTCCGGTCCGTCCTTTTTGTTGGTCCCCGGACGTTTTTACTGCCTGAAAAAACGTAAATAGTTGCTTATCTTTTTGAATTTCTTGATTTTTTTAGTTCTGATTCTTGAGAAACGCACCTGGATGGTTACAAAAAAACAAAGGTTTTGATCTATGAGAAGATGTTGGCGAGGAATGTTTGTGGGCCCCCGTGGTTTGAAGACCATGGGATACCTTCTTTGCAGTTTGGTCTGCGTCATGGTCTGGTCGCAATCCGTTCGGGCCGATGAACTCGTGGACCGCATCGTGGCCGTGGTCAATGGAGAGATCATCACGCTTTTCGATGTGGACCAACAACTGACCGGATACACCCGGCAATTTGACGGCAGATCCATGACGGCCAAGGAAAAAAAGACCTTGCAGGTACTCAGGAAAAGGGTGCTCGGCCAGATGGTCAACGATCTTCTTTTGGAGGCGGAGGCCGTAAGGCTGGAGATGACCGTGACCGACGTGGAGGTCAAGAACCAGGTCGAATCCTTCAAGAACCAGCACGATCTCACGGAGGAAGAATTCCTCGATCAGCTCAAACTGCAGGGCATGACCCGGGGGGATTACGAGGAAAAGACCAAAAAGGATATCATGCGCCAGCGTCTCATCGGGGCCATGGTCCGGCGCAAGGTCGTGGTTACTGACAGCGAGATGAGGAACTATTACAAGGAACACAAGGGGGATTTTTCCCGGGAAAAGAAGATTTCTCTGGCACTCATCCTGGTCGATGCCGGTGTTGACCTGCAGTCCTTGCGGGGGCGGATCATGGCCGGTGATATATCCTTTGGCCAGGCCGCAGAAAAATATTCCATCGGCCCCGGAGCCAAACAGGGGGGGGAACTCGGAGAAGTCCGCTGGGCGGATATGCGGCCCTCCTGGAAAGACGCCTTGCGGGGGTTGGGCAAAGGAGATACAACCCAGCCTTTTGCGTTGGGAACGGATATGGCCCTTTTGCGGATTCTGGAGTTCACGGCGGGTACGGCCGTGCCCTTTGAGGACGTCAAGGCCAAGATCCGTGAGATCCTGTACCGTCCCAGGATTGAAAAGCGGTTCAATGAGTATATGGAAGGATTGAAGGATAAAGCGGTGGTCGATATCAGGATGTAGCGATCGGCCACCACGACGTGTGCAAACGCATTGGTTTGTCGAGGGAGATTGTGCGTATGACATTGCAGGAATTGGGCGAATTGTTGCGTTCGTCCCGCCAGAATGCCGGGTTGAGCCTAGAGGAAGTCAACGAACGGACCAAGATAAGCATGTTTGTCTTGGAGGCCCTGGAAAAGGGCGATGGATCCGTTCTTCCACACCCGGTATATACAAAGGGATTTATCAAGAACTATGCGCGATTACTGGGGCTCGACGAGCAGAGGATCGTTCAGGATTACCTGGTTGCCGTGGGTCCGGCCGAGTCGCTTGAGATTGATACAGGGGTTCCGGATCTCAGCGTCCGTATGCCGGCGGAAAGAAAAGCGGGCAGCCTCTGGTTGGTGCTCCTTCTCCTTGTCGGGCTGGCCGGGGTCACCTGGTTGGCCATTTCCTATGTCTCTCGGGAAATCGAACCCGTAGCCCCGGTGGTCCTCGAGGAAGAAGTCCCCGGCCAGCCCCGGGAAGAAGACGCCGTTGATCGGGCGGAGGTCGTCCCCGAACAGGAGCGTGGTCCCTCAGGGGAGGGGTCCCCGGCTGCCGATACCGGGGCACCCGGCGGCGAGCAAACGGGTATGCCCGGCTTTTTTGTCGCGAACAATACCTCCACCGTGGGAACGAACGGGACGGATGGTCCCGCAGTGCACAATGGGACTGGGCAATCCCCGTCCCCAGACGTTGTTCAGGAATCCTTTCCCACCGATGGAGAGGATGGAAGGCCCGTAGAAGAAACCGATACCGTCAGCCGCCAACAGGAGCCGGTTGCAGAGAGCCCGGAAGAGATCCCGGTCATGGACCATCGTCTCGAGATCCGGGCCACGGCTGATTGTTGGCTCAGAGCCGTTGCCGACGGGGAGAGTTCACCGCACAAGACGATCCGCCTCTTGCGTGCCGGGGAACAGGTTGTCGTTCTCTTTTCCGAGAGTGTCCGGCTCAAGCTGGGCAATGCCGGAGGGGTGGAATTGTTCCTCGACGGTGTCCCCTATCCCCACGGGGCCGTTCCCGGTGGTGTCGAAACCCTGGAGATCCGGGCCGAAGAATAGCCGACTTCTGCGTGCCGGGTAACGGGAGATCCGTGTTTGGGTGTTCCGGCCTGGCCAAAACGGTACATCCCCATGGAGTTCACTGAAGAGGTCATCATCCTGCGGGTGGGCACCTTCCGCGAAAACGACTGCTGGGTCCGCTTCCTGTCGCCATCACGGGGGATTCTCACCGGATTCGCTTTTGGCGGCCGTAAGAGCCGGCGGCGGTTCTGCGGGTGCCTCGACCGACTCAACCGGGTGCTTTTTCGGATCAATCCGGGCACGCGGAACAAGTATTTGAGCCTTGAAGAGGGAACCCTTCTTCAGGGCTTTGTGGACTTGAAGCGGGACCCGTTGAAAGTGGGCATGATCGGCAATTGCTTGCGTTTTTTCGAGGCCGTCCATGTCGGTGAGGCCCGATCGCGTGAGGGGCACGATCTGGTCCTGTCCATGCTCGCCGGATTCAACGGACTCACCTGCCCCCCTTCCGCCTTTTTCCCCGTCCTTTTCCGGCTCGCCCTGGCCTTTGAGCAGGGATACGACCTTGATGCCGTGCACTGTGCTTCCTGTAACTCGGTACTGCAGGAGAGTGGTTGGGCGGAATGCGCTATCGAGGAGGGAGTGTTTTTTTGCCCCTCATGTGTGGGGACAGGGAACCGGATGCGGATTTCCTGGCAAGGGCTGGCCCTGTTGGACCATCTCAAGGGGACCGGGATCGGGAAGTGGGTCGGCTGGGTGCCGGACCACCGATTACAGCGCGAAATGTTCACCTTTGTCGATCGGTTCATCCGTTACCATCTGGGGATCGCCGACGAGGATGACCGTTCCGTGCGGTGTTAGTTTTTCGGGATAACGGATAGACGATACAGAATGGGCGTGGCAGGGACGACTGTCGGACCGGTCTTCTGTTTCAAATACCAGTCCCTGGTTGCAAACATTCGATGTTCAATGGAGACAAGGATGAATTTTCAGGATGTCATTTCCAATCTACAGCAATTCTGGGGTGATTATGGATGCGTGGTCCAGCAGCCCTATGATATCGAGACCGGTGCCGGGACCTTCAATCCGGCCACCTTCTTCAGGGTCCTCGGTCCGGAGCCGTGGAAGGCGGCCTATGTCGAGCCCTCGAGACGTCCCACGGACGGTCGCTACGGGGAAAACCCCAACAGAATGCAGCATTTCTACCAGTATCAGGTGGTCCTCAAGCCCGCGCCCGCGGACGTGCAGGACCTCTATCTCAAGAGCCTCGGGGTTCTCGGGATCGATGCGCACAAACACGATATCCGTTTCGTGGAAGACGATTGGGAGTCACCCACCCTCGGGGCCTGGGGCCTTGGGTGGGAAGTCTGGTTAAACGGCATGGAGATCAGCCAGTTCACCTACTTCCAGCAGGTCGGCGGGCTGGAGCTTGAGCCGATCACCGTGGAGTTGACCTACGGCATGGAGCGTTTGTGCATGTATCTCCAGGAAAAGGAATCCGTGTACGACATGATGTGGAACGACACCGTTACCTACGGGGACGTCTACCACCAAAACGAGGTCGAGCAGTCCCGGTACAATTTCGACCACAGTGACCAGGACATGCTCTTTGCCCTGTTCGGGGCCAGTGAAAAGGAGTGCCGCCGGGTCTGCGAACTCGGTCTGGCCCTGCCTGCCTATGACCACTGCCTGAAATGTTCCCATGCCTTCAATCTCCTGGACGCCCGGGGAGCCATATCCATTACCGAACGTGCCAACTACATCGCCCGGGTCAGGAAGCTGGCCGCAGCGATCGCCCGGGTCTACACCCAGAGCCGTGAGGAGATGGGGTATCCGTTGCTCAGGCATTACGCATAATTTTTTGAACGAACGAGGTTTACGAGATATGGCCCATTTTATTTTGGAAATCGGCACCGAGGAAATGCCGGCCCGGTTTCTGCCGATATTGGACAAGGCCCTGAAAAAGGGATTCACCGAACGTCTCGGCGGGGCCAGATTGGCCCATGGCCCGGTGACCACCCTCTCTACCCCCCGCAGGCTGGTCCTTGATTGCACGGACATGGCCGGGGTGCAGGAGAGGGAAGAGGTCGTGGTCACCGGGCCGCCGGCCAGGATCGCCTTTGACGATCAGGGGGAGCCGACCAAGGCCGGACTCGGGTTCGCCCGTTCCCAGAAGGTGGACATGGGGGACGTCTTTGTCACCGACACCGGCAAGGGGGAGTACCTGGCGGTGAACAAGGTGGTCGGTGGTCAGCCCGCCACGGAGATACTCGGGGAGATATGCCGGGACATGATCGCCCATCTCCCGTTTCCCAAGAAGATGCACTGGGAAGAATCCCGTTTTACCTTCGGACGTCCCCTGCGCTGGCTTTTGGCCCTCCTGGACAGTGGAACCGTGCCCTTTGCCGTGGCCGGACTTGAGGCCGGGAATGTGACCCGCGGACACCGTGTTCTGGGGCCGGGCCCGTTTGTGGTCGAGGACGCGGACAAATATTATACCGTGGTCCGGGAGCAGGGCAGGGTGGTTCTTTCCCACGACGAACGGGTGGACATGATCGTTGCCATGGGTGACGATCTGGCCCGTGGAATCGGGGGGAGCATTGCCTGGAACCAGGGGCTCATACACCATGTGGCCAACCTGGTGGAATATCCCCTGCCCGTCCTGGGGGATTTTGACGAGAAATACCTCGAGCTCCCGTCCGAGGTCTTGTTGACGAGCATGCAGACCCACCAAAAGAGTTTTGGTGTCAATGGTCCAGACGGCCGGTTGCTGCCCCGCTTTTTGACCGTGATCAATCTGCAACCCGACTGCGTGGATGTGGTCCGCAAGGGATGGGAACGGGTCCTCAAGGCCCGGCTCGAGGACGCCATGTTTTTCTGGAAGGCCGACCTGGAGAAGGAATTTGGTGGTTGGCTGGCCAAACTCGAGGATGTCACCTTTCTCGGCCCCCTCGGTTCCATGGGGGACAAGTCCCGCAGACTGGCCCGACTGGCCAAAGCCATGGCCGGAGATTTCGCGGACGAGCACACCGAGGATCTGGCCCGTGCCGGCAGGCTGGCCAAGGCGGATCTGGTATCGGAGATGGTCTACGAATTTGACGATCTCCAGGGGATCATGGGGGGGATCTATGCCGCAAAGAAAGGCGAGAGTCGGGTCGTTGCCGACGGACTGGCCGAACAGTATCTCCCGGCCGGCCAGGAGAGCCCGTGTCCGAGAACGGTAGGCGGGGCCATCCTGGCCATGGCCGACAAACTCGACACCCTGGCCGGCTGTTTCGGCATCGGCAAGATCCCGACCGGGGCCGCCGATCCCTTTGCCCTGCGCCGGTGTACCCTTGGTGTTTGCCGGATCATTCTCGAGCACGGACTCAGGACGGATATCTCCAAGCTTTTGCGGCTGGCCCTGGAAGGTTATGGACATGTCCAGTGGAAGACAGCCCCCGAGGAGACCCTGGACAACCTCATGGCGTTTTTTGCCCAGCGGCTCCGCAATTATTGGGCCGGCAAGGGGTATAGCAGCAAGGTCCTTGATGCGGCCATCGGTGCCGGAGTGGTCGATATCCTGGCCCTGGAAAAACGGATCAAGGCCCTGTCCTCTTTTGCCGGGGAAAAGGACTTCGACCAGGCCGTGCTGACCTTCAAACGGGCCGACAATATCATCCGCAAACAGGGCGAGGAAGCCGGGGTGGAATTCACCGGAACCGTTGATCCCGTCCTTCTGGTGGAGGATGCGGAAAAACAGCTCCACGCGCACCTCGTGGCCTCCCGTGAAAAATGGGACCGGCTGTGGGAGAAAGACGATTTTACCGGGCTCCTCAATGAGCTGTGGACCCTGCGTCCGGTTGTGGATGGTTTTTTCGACTCCGTCATGGTCATGTGCGATGATGTACAACTGCGGTCCAACCGGTTGAACATGCTCTATGAATTGGTCCGTCGTCTCAGTCGTTTGGCCGATTTTTCGGCGCTGCAGGTTTAACCCGCTGCGATATATTGGGGGGTGCAGGCAGTTTTTGGGGAGAATCCGCAAGTTGCCAACCCAACGCAGCGGCGGGGGGCGCACGACCCCCGTCCCCCCTTTTGTTTTTTTGTCGGCCCGCCAGGGGGAGAAGGCATGCCTGTGTTCTTGTCGAGGGGTAAAAAATCTGCTTGACAAAAAACACGGCTCTTGCATAGAAACCCCTTTTCTCAAGCAGGTGATGTTCATTCCGGGACCGGGGTAACCCGGTTACTTCAATATAGTTAGGAGGATTTACTTTTGGCTAACCATAAGTCCGCACTCAAAAGGCACCGTCAGAGCCTCAATGCCCGCAATCGCAACAGAATGGCCAAGACCAGGATCAAGCACAGCGTCAAGGCTGTCCGTCTGGCCATCGAAACCAACGACGCTGAAAAGGCCCGGGAGGCCCTGCAGCAGGCCACGTCCGTCCTGGACAGGGCCGCAACAAAGAAGGTTGTCCACTGGCGTACGGCCGCCAGGAAGATTTCCCGGTTGAGCAAGGCAGTCAGCGCTATCGGTTAATCGCAGGGCACATACGATGTTTTCATGAAAAAGCCCGGCACCATGGTGCCGGGCTTTTTTGTTGCCTTTTTTTAGTTCATTGACTAATTTTCCAAAGCCCATTGCCGTTCCCCATCCGACTGGCTCCTTTGCCCATGAAACAACGTTTGATCACCCCTTTTGGTCTTCCCATCTATTTTTTTGCCATCACTATTCTGGTTGGCGCGTTCCTACTGCATTTGGAAGCAGCATGGTCCGGGCCGGGATCCGTTTCCTGGCTGAGCGCCCTGTTCACTGCCACATCGGCCACCTGTGTGACCGGGTTGGCGGTCGTTCCGACGAGCGGATTCTCCTTTTTTGGCCAGACCGTGATCCTGTTTCTCATCCAGCTCGGTGGACTCGGGATCATGACCTATACCAGTCTGGTCTTCTATCTTTGGCGCAAGCGGGTCAGCATCACGGATCGGTTGGCAGTGGGCCAGTCCCTGCTCTATGATCCTTCTTTCAATCTCGGCCGTTTTCTGGTGCAGATCGTTGTTCTCTGTTTCAGTATAGAAATCCTGGGCGCGGCCCTGCTCGCGTTTTGTGACCCCGTCGGTTTCGCCCCTTTTTCCGCATGGTTCCATGCGGTGTCCGCCTTTTGCAACGCGGGGTTTTCCCTGTTCGATTCCAGCCTGATGCGCTGGGGGGGGCATGGAGGGGTCAATGGTGTGATCATGGGACTGGTCGTTCTGGGGGGACTCGGATTTTCCGTGCTCATCGATATCCTGGGTACGGCGCGTTCACGGTTGGGGGCCGGGGGCAAACCCCGCAGAAGGTTCGCTTGGCAGACCAGGATCGTCCTTAGGACCTCGTTGTTTCTCATCCTCGTCGGCTGGGGGGTTATTTTCGCGGCCGAATGGTACGATACAAATAGCGGGATCGACCGGATCGGGGTCGAGCTCCTGGCCGCACTCTTCCAGTCGGTCTCGGCGAGAACGGCCGGGTTCAATACGGTGGACATCGGTGGAATGACCAATATCGCCCTGGTGATCATGCTCCCGTTGATGCTTATCGGTGGGTCGCCGGGCTCATGCGCCGGAGGGATCAAGACGACCACCTTCCGGACGGTCATCGCCTTTGCCTGGGCCCAATTGGTAGGGCGCAGACAGGTGGTCATCAATGGGTATGCCCTGGAGGAGAAGTCGGTGAACAAGGCGCTCATCCTGGTTATACTGGCGGTTGTCACCGTGGTCACGGCCACGGTGGTCCTGTCCATCAGCGAAGGGGGGGAACTGCCCCATCTCCGCCTGCGGGGACAGGTGGTCGGAATCCTGTTCGAGGTCGTTTCCGCATTCGGTACGGTTGGGCTGAGCACCGGGCTGACCCCGACCCTCACCCCGGTGGGCAAATGGGTCATCATCGTGCTCATGTTCGTGGGCAGACTCGGTCCCATCGCCTTTTTGGCCTTCCTGCAGGGATGGCAGACCAGGGAACGGTTTGCATGGCCCGAGAGGGATATGCTCATCGGATAGCGGCAAGGGTACGTTTGGATGGTCCCTGCCGTGTCCGCGCAGGCGCAGGGATCCGGAGAAAGGAGTGCCGTGGTCCATCATTTTTAGCCCAGGTTGGCGTCATGGAAATCGGAATCATCGGTTTGGGCAAATTCGGTTTTTTTCTCGGTTCAGCCCTTGTGGATATGGGACACCGGGTCATCGGTATCGATTCGGATCAGACCAAGGTCCAGGCGGCCCAGGAAACGTTGACCCAGGTCTACACGGCCAATGCAACGGACAGTGTGGCCCTGGACCAGCTCGCGGTCGCGGAATTGGGCCATGTGGTGGTCAGTGTCGGCCAGTCCATGGAGGCGAGTATCCTCATCGCCCTCCATCTCAAGGAGCTTGGGGCGAAGAAGATCTGGGTCAAGGCGGTCAGCGGGGATCACGAAAAGATCCTCAAGCGCATCGGGATCAAGCATGTGGTCTTCCCCGAGCGTGTGGCCGCCGAGGAGTTGGCCCGCAAGCTTGTTGATCCCGGCTTCCTGGATTCCCTCTCGCTGGGCAAGGGGGTGGTCTTGAGGGAACTCGAGGTCGAGAAATGGGCCGGCAAAAATCTTATCGGGCTCAACCTGACCAATACCCTCAGGATCCAGGTGGTCGCGGTGAAACGGGTGGGGAAAAGGGAGCCGGATTTTATCCCCGATCCCAGAAGGCCCCTGCAGAAAGGGGAACACTTGGTGGTTATCGGCAAGGACGAGGATATCGCCGGGGCGGAAGCCTAGAAGAGGGGGCACACCGTTGTGTACGCAGAAGGCGGGGGGACGACAACACGCTTGCGGCCGAGTGCGGGGAAACCCCCGCGGTTCGGGCTGTGTGTCCATGCTGGGCAAGTACCTAGGTGAACCAATCAAACGCGGGACATCCCGGCAAAAGGTGTATGCGCGTGCAGTAGTGTGCATACAGGGCCAGACTGGCCAGTTCGTTTTCGCCAAGCTCGTAGCTCATCACGTTCCAGTACTCGCGCAGGATTTTGCGTGGAAAGCCTTTATCCTTGGCGCCATCAAGCAGCCCTTCCAGGTTGTCGGGGACCGTTTTCTTGATATCGAGCAACCGTGTCGCCAGGGATCTGAGCATGGCCTGGCGCTCGGGTGCAAGATCCTTGCGCACGATCCACAGGGCAAAGACAAACGGGAGGCCTGTCCAGGATTTCCATGCTGCGCCCAGGTCGATGATATGCCATCCGGCGGGGCGCTCTGCATAGATCGTTAGGGCCCGGTCGCCGATTTCAAGAAATGGGAGGCCCTTGGTCAGTCCTTCCCCCGGCTCGACAATCGTCCATTCGGGTTCTGCAAGGTTCCAGGCCAGGGACCAGAGTACCTTGAGCAACCCCACGGAGGTTGCCGAGGCCCCGGTGAGGTTGACCCGGTTGCCGTGGTCGGCCAGAAAGGCGGGGAGGTCCCGGAGCTTTACCGGGCTGGCCAGAAGTACGCTCTGTACCGGACCGTCGGAGCTGATGCTCAAACCCGGCATGATCTGGTACTGTTCTGCATGGACCAGGTATTCAAAGGCCGAGGAAGGGGAGACATGGATGTCTCCTGTGGCCAAACATCCATTCAGGAACGAGGGATGCCCGGGCACGAGTTCATGGGCCGGATTCCTGTCGTGGTCTTTTTCCAGGAGCCGGAACATCGGCCAGACATTGAGATAATCGATTTTTCCTATTTTGAGCGTGTGCATGATAACCCCGGCTGGATGCGGAGGACGTCTTGGTCCCGTACAAATAAAAAAGGGCGGATACTCCGCCCTTTTTTATTTGTAAACCGTGTGTCGACCGGTATGGCCGCGGACCGATTAGTCCAGCTGGGAAATCAGGGTTTCCTTGATGGACTCGATGGTTCCTTCACCGTCCAGGTCGATGTACTTGAAACCGGCCTTGGGGGCCAGATCCTTGTAAAAGTAGGCGGCGGCCAGGGTGCCGTCCTCGGTGTTGTAATAGATGTCGTGACGCTTGTTGATCGCTTCTTCGTCCTGATCGTCGGCGCGGCTCTTGAGGTCGCCGCCGCAGACACGGCACTTGTCCCCATCGGGCTTGATGGCGTCGATGAAGATGTTGTTGGGGTGGTTGTTGTCGTTCACGCAGAGGCGGCGGCCCATGATCCGGTTCTTGGCCACTTCACGGGGAAGAAGGATCTCGATGACATAGTCGAGCTTGGCACCGGCTTCCTGCAGGGCGTCCCAGAGTTTTTCGGCCTGGACCTTGTTCCGGGGAAAACCGTCCAGGAGCCAGCCGTTGGCGCCTTTTTCCTGCAGGGTTTCCAGGACCATGGGAATGGTGATCTCGTCGGGAACGAGCTCGCCCCTGTCGATATATTCCTTGGCCTTTTTACCGAGATCGGTGCCCTGACCGATGTGCTGCCGGAAGATGGCCCCGGACTCGATGTGGGCCAGGTCGTATTTATCTTTTACCAGAGAACCCTGGGTTCCCTTGCCGCTGCCGTTGGGTCCAAAAATCAAGATATTCAATGCGATAACCTCCTTTAGAAAAATTTCACAAAGTCTTATCCCCCAAGGTGAAACCTGTCAATGACGGAGGTGGGGATCTTTGGGGGCACATGGCGGGAATCGAACGAATCGTTTGATCATCCTTTGATTCGTTGGTATCTTTTTTTTTGCGTTGTGGCGCACAGACGCGGGGGGAAATTTTTACGATGGTTCGGAGTTTTTTGGAGAAAAGGGGATTGGCCGGATTGCTGGGGGCAATCACCCTGATACGTAGGCTTTTTGTCCTTTTGGGCATCCCCGCGTCTGTGCTGCCGCGAGGAACCCTTTTTTTGTTGAAGGACCACAGGGGACGATCATGGGTACACTTTCGGAATATGCCGATGCCCTCGTTGAAGAAGGGTTGGCCGAGGCCGCGGATACCTTTTTTGGTAAACGTAAGCGTCTTGAGGATGAAATCGCCTTGTTCCATAAAAAATGCCGGGAACTCGAGCGTGTCGGCCGCGAGGTCGTTGCCCGGGGGCACGGCCTTGGGTTTTTGCTGCTCGAGGGAGAGGGGGTGGCTGGTTTTTATCGGGCCCTTGGGCTTGAGTGGGACAAGGACAGCCCCCTGAGCGGAAGCCGTCCCCGGCAAGATATGGCCCCGGGCCCCGGCCTGCTTGGCCGAACCAGGTATTGGAAGACCGTTTATGGGGCGTACAGGGAACTCCATGACGCCCTTGATGTCTACCAACACGGTCGGCACTACAACGATCCGGCCCGGCCCGGCGGGAAGAAGAGGACCATCTGTCTTATGACCATCATCGACTGGGGAGAACGGATCAATAAGCGGATCGAAAGCGTGAACAGGGACAACCAGGCTTCCCAGGTGCTGCAGTTTGCCAAGCAGTTCCGGAATGACGAGGTGGAAAAGGAGAAGATCACCGGTGCCGGGCTGGTCTATAACCTTGACGGTGAACTCGCTTTTTCTCCCATCGACCTCTTGCAGTGCGGATTTTTTGATTTCCCCGATCTGCCCGGTCCATCAGCGGTCAAGAACGTGATCAAAACCTTTTGTCGTGGACTGTACAAGGACCACAAGGAGAGGATTCTCGGAATCCTGGAGAGGGTTGAAAAACAATGAGTGTTTTCGGAGAGCGCCCCTACACCCTGGACCGTGTGGTCCGTCTGGCACTGACCGCCGCGGTCGCCTGGGGCACGGTTCTGCTCCTTGGGTATCTAAGCGACGTCATTCTTCCCTTTGCCGTGGCCCTGCTCCTGGCGTATATTCTCCATCCCCTGGTCTCCCGGATCCAGCAACGGGTCCGGTCCAGGGGATTGGCGGTCTGGTTGACCCTGACCGGAACCGGTCTGGTGGGCTGTGGTCTCCTTTGGCTGCTTTTGCCCATGATCGGTCGGGAGATCAGCTATATGGGCGGCCTTGTTTCCGATCTCGTCAATAATTCCGGACTGGCCGAGCAGGCTGCCAAGCGTCTGCCGCCGGATATCTGGCTCTGGATCAAGGAACAGCTGGCCCGGCCCGATGTCCGCGCCTTGTTCCAGGCAGACAACGTCCTGAGCGTGTTGCAGTCTTTGGGCAAGCGTCTTGTCCCGGGCCTGTGGAATATCATCACCGGGACGGCCAACTTTGTCCTCTGGGTGGTCGGGCTGGTGTTCATTCTCATGTATCTTGTCTTTTTGCTCCTTGATTTCCAGCGGTTCAAGGATGGCAGCCGCAATCTTCTGCCCGCCTCCTGGCGTGGGCCCGTCACCGCGTTTATCCGTGACTTCGATCAGGGAATGAGCCGGTATTTCCGGGCCCAAGCCGGTGTGGCCGCCATTGTCGGGGTCCTCTTCGCGCTTGGGTTCACCCTGATCGGTCTTCCCATGGGTATCATTCTGGGCTTGTTTATCGGCCTGTTGAACATGGTTCCCTATCTGCAGACCATCGGACTCATTCCGGCCCTGCTCCTGGCTGGAGTGCATGCCCTGGAGACGGGGACGGGTTTTTGGGTCCTTTTTGGTCTGACCGGACTGGTTTTCATCGTGATCCAGGCCATCCAGGACATGTTTCTGGTCCCCAAGATCATGGGCAAGGTCATGGGATTGTCCCCGGCCATGATCCTGCTCTCCCTGTCCATCTGGGGGAAACTCCTGGGATTCCTCGGACTGGTCATCGCCCTGCCCGTCACCTGTCTCCTTCTTGCGTACTACAAACGGACCATTCAAGACCAAGCCTGAGAAGGACAGCATGTACCTCATACCCAATAATGGTATCACCGACCCCCGGGTCAATCTGGCCCTGGAGGAGTATTGTCTAAAGAATCTTGATCCGGAGAACGATTATCTCCTCTTGTACGTGAATGAGCCTTCGATCATTGTGGGCAGGTTCCAGAACACCCTGGAGGAGATCAACCTGGACTACGTGGAGGACAACGGGATCCATGTGGTCAGAAGGATTTCCGGTGGCGGAGCGGTGTACCACGACCACGGCAATCTCAATTTCAGTTTCATGACCCGGTATGCCAAGGACAATCTGCTCAATTTCCGTAAATTCACCGGGCCGGTCATTCAGGCCCTTAAAAATATGGGCATTCCGGCCGAGCTGAGCGGGCGCAACGATATCCTTGCCCAGGGCAAAAAGATATCCGGCAATGCCCAGTACGCCACGCGTACATCCATGCTCAGCCATGGTACCCTGCTCTTTGATTCTGACATGGAAACCCTGGTCCGTGCCCTGAATGTGAGCGATGACAAGATCACCTCCAAGGCCCTCAAATCTGTGCGCAGTCGGGTGGTGAATATTGTGGACTGCCTATCCCACGGCATGGACATGGCAGGGTTCAAAACCCGTTTGATCGAGAGTGTGTTCGCCCCGTTCGGGGGAGGGCGGGCCGTAGAATTGACCCCGGACCAATGGGCGGATGTCCATGGATTGGCCGGAACAAAATATGGGAGTTGGGACTGGAACTTTGGCAAGTCCCCGGGGTTCAATGTCCAGAAAAAAGAACGGTTCTCCATTGGCCAGGTGGACACACGTATCCAGGTGGAAGGGGGAAGGACCACCTCGGTGAAGATCTTTGGTGATTTTCTCGGGCACGGGGATATTGCCCGGATCGAGGAACTGCTCACGGGCATCCCCTATAAACGGCAGGCCGTCCGTGCGGGTCTGCAACATGTCGATCTGTCGGAATTTTTTGGGCCGATGGAAACAGAACGGTTTGTGGACTATCTCTGCGGGTGAGCCAACAGCTCGGCCCGGGTAGTCGCTATTTTTTCCCCTCCAAAAAAAGGACAATGTTCCCCATTGTCCCCAATCTACCATAGGTTTCTTCCGGAATATCCCTACCGAATTTTTTGCTGATTGCGATCATCAGGTTCAGGAAATCATAGGAATCTATCTCCAGTGTCCGCGTAAGATCCGCGTCCATGGTCAGGGCCCTTAGGTCCTGCTCCGGGGCGATGGTCTGCAGGATCTCCTTGATCGTGGCGATTATTTGCTCGCGGTTCATAGACTCTCCGGTGTCTGCAGCAGGCAGCTGAGGGTTTCCAGAAATCTGGCCCCGGTCCGCCCGTCCGTGGCCCGGTGGTCCCCGGACAGGGTGGCATCGACCACCGACCGGACCGTGAGCATGCCGTCTTTGGCAAAGGGGCGTTCACCGATCCTGCCGAATCCGACCAGGGCCAGCTGGGGGGGATAGATCACGCCATAGACCGTTTCCACGCCCAGATCCCCAAGATTGGTCACGGTCATAGTCGCGTCGCGCATCTCGGACTCCCTCAGCCGTCCGGCCCGTGTACGGGGGATCAGGCCGTGCAGCTCACGCATGAGATCGGGCAGGGATTTGGCATCCACATCATGGATGCAGGGGGTGACCAACCCCCCACCCCGCAGGGCCACGGCGACCCCCAGATGTATCTCTTTGCGCGGGTCATGGTGGCCATCTTTGAAAAAACCATTTATTTCAGGATGTTTTTGTGCCGACAGGGCCACCGCCTTGAGTAAGGGCACGATGGGCAGGATCCTGTCGCTGACCGGATGGTTCTGGTTGTACGCCTTGAGCCAGGCCATGACCCCGTCCATGTCGATGGGGGTTTTGACATAGTAGTGGGGGATCTCCCGATTGGACAGACTGGTCGCCCCGGCAATGGCCCGGCGCATGGCCAGTCTCCTTTTTTTTCCATTTTGGGAAGGAGGGGCCGGGTGGTCCTGGATTTTTTCCTGCGCTTTTTTTGCGTGCTGGATGTCCGCCAGGGTGACCGCGCCTCCGGGACCGCTGCCTTGGATCCGGGAGGGATCGATCCCCCATGTTCGGGCTTTGGACCTGGCCAGGGGGGAAATCTTTGGCCGGTGGTCCGCTGGGGATCCGGAGGTCTTGGTAGGCTCCGTGGAGCGGTGCTCCTCTATGGATCCACGGGGACGTCCGGAGATAGGTACCTGTCCCGGGGTTTTGTTGGGGGTGGGTGGTTGTGGGCCGGTTCCACCAACCCGGTGGTCTATGTCCCGGTCGGTCTCTCCTCTGATCTCGGCAAGAATAGTCCCCACGGCCACGGTTTCTCCTGGATGGACCGTGAATCCCTCCAGCATCCCGTCTTCATAGACCCCGATCCCAATGACCCCCTTGCCGGTTTCCACCTCGGCCACGACATCCCCCCGGTGGACCTCGGTTCCTTCCTCGACCAGCCATCCGACCAGGGTGCCCTCGGTCATATCCGCCCCGAGTGTGGGCATAGTGAAAGCTCCCATCAGCCCACCAGCCTTGTGGCGGTCCGGACGATATCCTCTACCTGGGGGAGGGCCGCTTTTTCCAGATGCTGGGCATACGGCATGGGCACCTCGGCGGCACAGATCCTCTGGACGGGCGCGTCCAGTTCGTAGAATGTTTTTTCCATGATCCTGGCGGAAATTTCCGCGGAGACCGAGACGCTCCGCCACCCCTCATCGACAATGACCGCCCGGTGGGTCCTGCGGAGGGAATCCAGGATGGTTGTTTCGTCCAGGGGCCTGAGGGTCCGCAGGTCAACGACCTCGGCCCGGATCCCTTGGGGTGCCAGGATTTCTGCGGCCTCCAGGCATTTGAACAGGGACCCGCCATAGGTGATCAGGCTCAGGTCGGTGCCGGCGCTGCGTATCTTGGCTTTATCGATATCCAGGGCGGTGGGATGCTCGGGAATCTCGCCTTGCCTATTTAAAAGGGCCATGTGCTCGAAGATGAGGACGGGATCGGGATCGTCCAGCGCCGTGGCCAACATGGACCGGGCGTCTTCCACGGTGGCCGGGGCGAGAACCCGGATCCCCGGAATATGGCCGTACCATCCCTCTAGAGAGTGGGAGTGCTGGGCAGCCAGCTGTCTGCCCCCTCCCGTGGACATGCGGATGACCAGGGGGACGTTGAATTGTCCACCGGACATGTGCAGGAAGGTTGCAGCGGTGTTCATGATCTGGTCCAGGGCCAGGAGGCTGAAATTACAGGTCATGATTTCCACGATGGGGCGCATTCCGCCCAGGGCCGCCCCAATGCCCGTCCCGGTGAACCCGGATTCCGAAAGGGGGGTGTCCCGAATGCGCTCGGGCCCGAATTCCTCGAGAAGTCCCTTGCTCACGGCAAAACATCCCCCGTACCTTCCCACATCCTCGCCCATGAGAAATACCCGCTCGTCCTGGAGCATGGCTTCCCGTATGGCCTCCCTGACCGCCTCTCGGTAGGTCAATGTCCGTGTTGCGCGGTGGTTCATGGTTCCCTCCTTCCGGAAAGGACGAAACGGGTCAGGTCCCCGGTAGGCTCCCAGGTTCCGTTCTCGGCAACGTCCACGGCCTCTTTGATCTCCTCGTCGATCCTGCTCTCCATGGCCGCCAGATCCTTGTCGTCGGCCAGTCCCCGTTCTTTGAGCAGAGTGCTCAGGGCGGAAATGGGGCAGCGTTTTTTCCACTCTTCGACCTCGGTTTTGCTCCGGTAGAGTTCCGGATCGAACATGGAATGGGCCCGGAAACGATAGGTCCGGCATTCCAAAAAATAGGGGGCGGTTGCCGTCCGAACCTGTTCTGCGGCCTGGCGGGCCGCCCCTTCCACGGCCAGGACATCCATGCCGTCCACGGATTGGGCAGGCATGCCGTACACCGCCGCCTTTTTTGTCAGATCCGTCTGGGATTCTGAGAGATCCAGGGCCGTTCCCATGGCGTAGAGATTGTTTTCGCACACGAACAATACCGGGATGTCCCAGAGAGCGGCCAGATTCATGGATTCGTGGAATTCCCCCTCTGCGACCGCCCCCTCTCCAAAGAAACACACGACGATGTTTCCGGTGCAGCGCATCTTCTCTGCCAGCCCCAGTCCTACGGAGAGGGGAAGTCCCCCCCCGACAATGGCATTCCCGCCGTAGAATCGGGTTTTTTTGTCGAAAAGATGCATGGAGCCGCCCCGGCCGCGGCTGCACCCTTCCTGTTTGCCGTACATCTCGGCCATGATCGCTTGGGCCGGAATATTCCGGGCAAGGGCGTGACCGTGTTCCCTATAGGTCCCGACCACGGGGTCCTCAGGACCCAAGATCTGGCAAACGCCCACGGCGACAGCCTCTTCTCCGGTGTATAGATGCAGGAATCCGCGTATCTTTTGCCTGGTGTACAGCTCGGCCGCCTTTTCCTCGAATTTCCGGATGCGCACCATCCGGGTCAGGAGATAAAGACCATGTTCTCGGGTCGGTTCCCGTGGGGGGGCATTGCTTGTTTGTTTGTCCGTCATTCCCGCTCCAATGTTGATGTGTCTCCCTCCTCCAGCCCCAGCTCCCTGGCCTTGAGCAGCCTGCGCATGATCTTGCCGCTGCGGGTTTTGGGGAGGTCGTCGACAATCTCGATTTCCTTGGGCGCGACACCCGGTCCCAGACGTTTCCGGGCAAATCCTATCAGTTCCAGGGGCAGGGATTCCCCTGGTTCCAGCCCGGGGTTGAGGGCCACGAATCCCTTGACCCGCTCGCCGATCAGCGGGTCGGGGACGCCGATCACTCCGGCCTCGGCCACGGCAGGATGCTCCATGAGCACGCTTTCCACCTCAAAGGGACCGACCATGTGCCCCGAGGTCTTGATGATGTCGTCGGCACGTCCCACGAACCAGAAGTAACCATCCGCGTCCCTGGAAGCGAGGTCGCCGGTCAGGTACCATCCGTCGGCAAAACATTTGTCGTAGCGTTGTTGTTCATGCAGGTAGGTCCTGAACATGGACGGCCAGCCCGGTCGAAGAGCCAGGTCCCCCTGGACCCCGGGGGGCTCGGTCGTTTTAATCCGGCCATCCGATCCGGTTTGCACGATGGCCGCCTCGATGCCGGGCAGGGGCTTGCCCATGGATCCCGGGCGGATGTCCATGCTCGGATAGTTGGCGATCATGATCCCGCCGGTCTCTGTCTGCCACCAATTGTCGTGGATGGGCAGACCGAGTTTCTTCTGTCCCCACCATACCGCCTCGGGGTTGAGGGGCTCACCCACGCTGTGGATCAGCCGGAGTCGGCCCAGGTCGTATCCCTTGTTCGGGTCCATGTCCGTGCGCATCAGCCTGCGGATGGCCGTGGGGGCTGTGTACCATACCGTGACTTTCTGTTCTTCCAAGAGCGAGTACCATCTTTTGGCGTCGAATCCCCCCTCGTCGATGACACTGGTCACTCCGTGCAGCAGGGGGGCGATGATCCCGTACGATGTTCCCGTGACCCAGCCGGGATCGGCCGTACACCAGAAGATATCCCCCGGGTGGAGATCCAGAACGTATTTCCCGGTCGCGTAGTGGGTGAGAACCGCCTCGTGGACGTGGACAGCCCCCTTGGGCATGCCGGTCGTCCCGCTGGTGAAGTGGAGGAGCGCCCTGTCCTCGGGATCGGTGGGGGGGATGGTAAAACTCTCCGCTGCCTCGCTCATGAGTCCGGGCAGCGAACAGACCCCCTGGTCGGGATAGTCGTCGGCATCGACCAGGAGAATGTGGTCCAGATGGGGCAACCGGTCCATGAGGCCGGCCACCTTGGATTGGTAGAGTTCTTTCGTGGTCACCAGAACCTTGGCGTCCCCCCGGCTCAAACGCTGGAAAATCGGTTCTGGCCCAAAGGCCGCAAAGAGGGGGCAGACAACGGCCTTTTTTTTGAGTCCCCCAAGGGCCGCAATGTACAGCTCCGGGATACGTCCGGTCAGGAGGAAGACCCGTTCGCCGGGGCGTAAGGCCAGCCGGGAGAGAACGTTGGCGAACCGGTTGGTTTCTCTGGACAGGTCTGCATAGGTGAACCCGCGGATATCCTGGCCCCGGCCGATCCAGCGTAGTGCGGTGTGCTCGGCGCGGCCTCCTTGCGCATGCCGGTCCACGGCCTCGTGGGCGATGTTCAACCCCTTGCCGTCAGGGAGTCCGTCCAGTTCGGACCTGATGGACTCCCATGAAAAGGTTGCGTGGCATTGTCCGTAATCCGAAAGATGCGGCTGGACCGCGAATCCGTCGGTATGTTTGCGGATAATCGGTATAGTCATAGAGCCCGGCATAGGTTGGAAGGAAAGGGGGGATTTGGTTTGTCCGGAAAATCCTGAATACGCATGGGGACAAAATAGTCCGAGCAAGAGACGTACCCTTTGCGGGGCAATCCGGGAGGGTACGCATCGGCTAAAAGCGATGAGAGGGCCTAGAAAACCACGGGTGCGGGAATGGGCGGAAAAAAGAACGCGGGCCGGTAGCTGTGTGGCTCGACGCGAGGCAATTTTTTTTGGGACCCAGCAGGGTGTCTTTTTGGGGGCGGCAGTCCGGAAAAACAGGACGCGCCCAGGGGGGCTTTGGGCGGGGGGGGGAAAAGGGCAGGATTGATGACTGCGGTGGGCGGTCGGGGGCGTGGGTCGCCTATGGGCGGGGGACTGCGCATGCCCGCGTAGCACCACTGCCGTTTGATGGTTTATGAAAAAACGGAAAAAGGCTCAAGTCGGTGGGCGGACATGCTCTTTCCTTCCGGTTATCTCCGGGCTAACCATTCTTGGGGGTGCTCCTGCAAAAAGTCGAAAACCGGGGCTCAAGCCCAGAACCATATTTTGTAACAACCTGATTTTACTTAGACCTTTTAACTTAAATCGTGACCCTGCCTGTAAAAACCTCTTTTTTGCAGGCACATACGCTATTGGCGTGGTGCTGAAATGATAATGACAAACTGGTGTCCATTGGGGAACCATTTTTGTTCCACCACAAATTGCGTGTGTGGTACAAGATCGATCACGACGCGGACCTCTTTGCGATCCGCATGGAAAGCGGTCCGTATTTTGTCGACAAACATTCCTGTACCAGGAGTTGTTCCGGGCAGTTCGGGATCCTTGAAGGAGGAAAGATCAAAAAAAAGTCTGGGGTGTTCTTCTGTCAGGCTGTGGAGGGAGGGCGGGCTTTCTCCGGTAAGGACAAACTCCACGGTGTCTTTTGCTCCCATCGAGTGTACACGGATGCGTTCAATAGGCTGGGCTTGTGCCAGTGAAGAGCAGGCCACAAAAACAAAAAGCACTGGAAAAATGATAGTGCGTACATACATAAAAAGGCGCTTATGGAATTGTTGGAGGTTTGATGGGCAAGACCATCTTGGCACGGATTGTATGACATGTCCCGAACCATGAGGTAATA